>PHAF01000116.1 GCA_002841605.1 Firmicutes bacterium HGW-Firmicutes-10
CCGATTGTTCATTTAAGATGTGCTTCAGCCAAGCCGGAATGACGATAGCCAATCCGACACCGTGAGTTAAATCATAATAGGCGCTTAGCTCATGTTCAATGGAATGTACGGACCAGGCACCGGATTTACCGTTACCCGTCAGCCCGTTAAGAGCAAGTGAACTTGCCCAAGCCAGATTCGCGCGGGCTGCATAGTTCTCTGGTTCTTTGATAGCAATTGGTGCATATTTGATTACGGTAAGCATTACAGCTTCTGACATTTTGTCTTGAATAAAGGCATCCTCACCTTTTTTGAAGTAACTTTCCAAAACATGAGAGAAGGTATCCGCTGCTCCTGCCGCCGTTTGTATGGGTGGTAAGGTATACAGGTAAGTCGGATCGATGACGGTTGCTTGAGGCATAGTTACCGGAGCACCCATTCCCAATTTCAACATCTTTTCTTTATTGGTAATGACCGAACCACGATTCATCTCAGAACCGGTACCGGCCATCGTTAATACAGTTACAATGGGTAAAGCCTTGGTGATCTTGCGAGAATCAACCACCAAGTCCCATGGATCGCCTTCATAGTAAAACGCGGCAGCAACGGCTTTGGTACAGTCGATAACACTACCACCTCCAACCGCTAATATCACATCAACGGAATGATCACGACACAATGCGACTCCTCGTTTGACTGAGTCCAATGTCGGGTTGGGTTCGATGTTCGCAAATTCAACGACGTTGAAATTCTCTGATAATAAGCTCATCACAGAGTCATAGATTCCATTTTTCTTAATACTTCCGCCCCCATAAGCAAATAGTACATTCTTGCCATACTTACCTAACGTGGCAGGTAAATTCTTGATTTCTCCTTTACCGAAAAATATCTCGGTATACACATGAAATTTAAAGTTGTCCATATAAGTCCTCCTATTATCATTTTACAACAATTCTATGGGGATTCAATGTTAAGGCAACCATCGATAGGAGGAGGGGTAGAATAAAGTGGTTAATGAACTGTTACGAGGTTGCATTTGAAATGGTTTACATACAATTACTGTGAAATGTGACATAATAAAGATAACTTAGGAGACAACTATGAAGAGAAAAATTTCATTCTTTAGCATGTTTAAGTTATTAATCATCATCGCTGTGGCCGTTTTTGTTGGGATTTTCGCACAAAACCTTTTTAACATCAAGCTCGTCAGGGAATCCGAAATAGGTGTTTCGGGTGTTTTGACTGAGATCAAACAGATATCTCAGTTGGATACCGTTGAAATGTATTTCAACGAAATTTTGGATTACAGAGAAGCCATTAAAATCAATAACATTGAAATCCCTTTTACAGCAAAGTCTTTTATCTTTGTGGTGAAAGCTAAAGTTCAATCAGGAATCGATCTTGCCTCACTATCAGAAGAGGATATTCTAATCTCGGGTAAGAAAATTGTGTTAACATTGGACAAGGCAAAAATCACATCGAAAGAGATTCTTGAATATAGTGCATATGATGAAAAGGATGGATTGTTTAATCGCGTCAATAATGAGGATACTCTTAAAACATTAAATGAGTTCCGTGTAAGATTGGAAAAACAAGCGATTGACAGCGGTATTCTAATAAAAGCCGAAGACAATGCTAAGCTTATATTAGAAAGCTTTTTGCGGCTTATGGGATTTGAAGAGGTTGTTATAGTTTTTGGCAATTAGTACAGTAAATAACAGTGATGACCAAAGTCTTTTTATAAAGGCTTTTCTTATGTGCAAGATTCTTTCTTAGTACAAAAATCGCAGTAGATATCAACTCTGAAAATATATTTACATGTAAAAAGCACCTTGCGGTGCTTAATCATTGATACAATCTTCAGCTTGAGTGTTTTGGAAATTACCACGTTGAGCACTTTGTCCTTGAGCTCCTCGTTGAACACCGCGTCCTTGAGGTCCGCGTTGATTGCCAGTGCCTTCATTGTCTAATTGACGTTGGAAAGCTTCGAGGTGATGAGTGGATGCTGTTGCTAATCGATTAAATACGGCTGCTACATCTTCCGGAAGCTCAGATGCAAGGTAGGTTTGATAAAGTGCAATGTTCTTTGTTTCAGCATCAACACCGATTTGATAGGCTTCATCCAACGATGCAGGAACGTTTGTAGAAGGTACAAAATCACCGATGTCGACGCCATATGCTTCAAGTAATGGGGTCAATGCATCAATATGTCTTAATTCTGCACGTAAGATATTTGTAAACGGACGTACAGAACCATATTCCTCAATCAATGCTTCATACTCGGCCTTGGCCGCAACTTCATCTTGCATCGCATATACCAACATATCCTCAACACTTATTGCCTGTACATGAACTGCACTTGCCACCAACGGCATCGTTAATGCTGCACCTAAAGCCAACACGCTTCCTAATTTTATCCATTTGTTATTCATTTTTTTCTCCTTTGCGTTTATCGCATGACCCAATAATAAAGAAAAAGTATGACAAAACAATGAACAGTCAGTGATTTTTCTATGTTGTTTTTCGTATGATTTTAGGACAATAATCAATGTTATAATTAACATAGAGGAAATCTATGACAACACTCATCATTCTATATCTGATCAGTTGGTCAATGCTAATGATAGCGGTACTTTGGCAACTTCCAAAGACAGTTTACCGATGGGTCAAAATAATCACGGCCACATTGTTCGTATTGATCGGGTTTTATAATGACCAACCGATGATCATCATCACTCTCGCCCTGTTTTATATAGGAGATGTCCTATTGGCTTTTGCCAATGGTGGAAAAGTGAATCGTTGGCTAATGTTGGGAATGCCTTTTTTTTGGATTGGTCATGTAGGGTTACTTCTATGCATTATCGCACGGCAAAAATTTGATTATTTATCACTTGTTTTGGGATTGGCTCTTGTTTTCCTTGTTATCACAATTAAAAAGAGATTTTCAGCGATAAATTTTAGAGGCTTATATCCAGTAATATTGTTATATGGATACACTTTGGGGATCTTGGGTTCGCTAGCCTTACTCAACTTCTCATCTGTGCCTGTGCTTGCATTGGGTATCAGCATCTTCATCATCAGTGACATTAGCTTGATTTTCTGGTATTTCTATCCGAAATGTCCGATATTCATCAAACTTATCAATATAGTCACCTATTTTGGGGCGGTTTTGATCATTGCGTTGTCCTGAGGTTGCATTCACTGATTTTTTTTCGTATAATAGTTGCGCACGCAACTATTGGAGGTCCTATGCTACCTATCATCAAAAATATCAGCATCATTGAACGATGCAACATATCCTTTCGAAACGAAGCTTTTAAGAAGTTTGATTTAAGCGGTTATCAATACAGTTATTTAATAGAGATATGTCGAAATCCGGGTATATCGCAGGAACAACTCACGAAGAACATGCACATCGATAAAAGCAATGTGGCTCGCGGGTTGACTTCATTGTTGGACAAAGAATATATATACAGGACTTCTAATCCCTCTGACAATCGCTATATCTTGTTATATCCAAGTGAAAAGGCATTGAAAATTTATGAGGAAGTTCGCGAGATCATCATTCGGGAACGAGCTTTTTTGATGGAAGAGTTTAGCGAAGAAGAAGAGAAACAGCTTGTTGCTTTACTTGAGAAACTGAAAAACAGAGCATTATTGCTCAAAGAGTGGGGAGAGAGTTTATGAGAATCGTACTATCTTATCTGAATCCCTACAAATATAAACTGATCGTCAACCTGCTTGTCAAAAGCGGGGCGACGTTGATGGAACTGTTTTTACCGTGGTTGCTTGCCTACGTCATTGATACCATCATACCAACAGAAGATGTTGGCGCGATCATCATCTTTGGTGTACTCATGCTCATCAGTTCCGCCATAGCGTTTATCGGAAACGTCATTGCCAACCGCATGGCTGCCCGAATATCGAGCGATGCCATCAAAACACTGAGAGATGACGGATATACGAAAATCATGAACTTCTCCAATCGCACGGTCGATGAATTCAAGATTCCTTCACTGGTATCACGTATGACAACCGATACCTATCATATATACCGCATGTTTAACGTCGTGCAGCGCATCGGTGTCAGAGCTCCGATCCTATTAACAGGGAGTATCTTTTTAATGGTTATGATCGACTTGAATCTGGCTTTGGTCTTGATTGCCTTGATGCCACTGATAATTGCGGTCATTTACTTTATATCAAAACGAGGCGTCCCATATTACAGCCAACTTCAAAAAGAACTGGATAGTTTGATTCGAATCGTTCGCGAAAATATCGCGGGGATTCGAGTCATCAAAGCGTTGGCAAAAGAAAAAGACGAACAAGCAAAATTTGAACAAGTCAATCTTGCGGTAAGTAAGAAAGAACGTTCTGCCGGATATGTCGTGTCGATGTTAAATCCGATGATGAACCTGCTTCTTAATATGGGATTGATCACGATTTTATACTTCGGTGCGATCCGCGTCAGTCAGGGGTTAAGTCAAACTGGAAGCATTATTGCCTTTCTGACCTACTTCACTCTGATACTGATGTCGTTTTTAGCTTTGAACCGTATTTTCCTGATGTACTCAAGGGCCAACGCCTCCGCAATACGGATCGTTGAAATCCTTGAGCGTGAAGATGCCTTTGAAGTCATTGATGCCGAAACCGTCCCGAGCGATATGCATATCGAGTTTCGAAACGTGGATTTCTCTTATAATAAAACCAAAAATCATCTGGAAAATATATCTTTCGAAATCAAACGCAATCAGACGTTCGGTATTATCGGGTCAACGGGCAGCGGGAAATCCACGATAGCCCAGTTGCTATTAAGATTTTACGATGTCGATTCCGGTCAGATTTTGATCAACGGAAAAAACATCAAGTCCTATGATATTAAAGAACTTCGCTCGAAGTTCGGAGTTGTTCTTCAAAATGACGTTCTTTTCTCCTCGACCGTGTCGGATAATATCCGTTTTGGTCGTCAGGTCGATGATGAATCTTTAATGGATGCGGCCAATATGGCACAGGCTACGGAGTTTATCGATAAGCTTCAAGGCAAGTATCAACAGGAAGTATTGCGCGGTGGAGCGAATTTCTCGGGTGGTCAACGTCAGCGAATGTTAATTGCCAGAGCGTTGGCTGATCATCCCGAAATTTTGATATTCGATGATGCCTCCAGTGCACTTGACTACAAGACGGATGCGACCTTACGCAATCAATTACGTAAAAGCGGTATGTCCACAGTCATTCTGATTGCTCAACGCGTTTCTACGGTACTTAATGCCGATCGAATTTTAGTAATCGAAGAAGGCCGGATCGTCGGTTTGGGCACCCACGAAAAGCTCATCCGCGAATGCGATGTATATCGTGAACTTGTAGAACTTCAGTTAGGAGGTAAGGAATATGTCAATGCCTAGAGGCGGTGGTGGGCCAATCAGTGATGCTATTGATAAGCCGCAAAACACCAAAGCAACGCTGATGAAACTTATGAAGTACATTAAAGCTCAGCGATGGCTGTTTATTTTGGCAATCGTACTTTCCATATCCGCCAATGCTTTACAACTGATCGGTCCTTACTTGACCGGACAAATCATCGATTATATCAAGTTGGGAGATTTTGCACGGACCTGGCCAAAAATTCAACAAGTCATTCTGTTAATGATCGTCTTCTACGCCTTTTCGGCGGGAATGATGTATGCATTACAAATACTTATGATCTATATATCTCAACGGATCGTTGTCAGTATGCGCAAGGATTTATTTGAGAAATTTACATCCTTACCTGTCAGTTATTTTGATCGCCATCAGATTGGTGATATGCTCAGCCGGATGTCCTATGACATCGATACCATCAATACATCCATGTCCTCTGATGTGGTTCAACTGTTTGGCAGT
>PHAF01000117.1 GCA_002841605.1 Firmicutes bacterium HGW-Firmicutes-10
GGAGCGAATAAGTTCAAAGCCGTACCACTGATAACTTGATTGGCTTTCATGTTGATGGAAGCATACGCATGGAAGAATGATAAAATCAAACCCGAACCGGCCGCAATCAACATCGATAAAACTAGCAACCATTGACCGGACATGGAGGACTGCATCCGATTCATAAAGAACAAACTGATAAATGCACCCATAATCATGATACCTTCCAAAGCGATGTTTACGACACCGCTTCGCTCGGAGTACATGCCTCCCAAGGCCACGATCAATAGTGGAATTGAATAAAACATGGTTTGTTGAACCAAGAAATAGAACGTGCTCAGTGTCATTTGGCTCTACCTCCCAACTTTCTTGAAAGATTTTCGATGAATGACTTAAAGGCTAAGGACAAAGCACTGAAATATATGATGATGGCGATCATGATATCGATGACTTCAGGTACAAAGCGCAAGCGCTGCATGTAGAAACCACCCATATTCATATGACCGACAAACAATCCGGAGAAGATGATGCCGATGGGATTTGAAAGTCCCAGTAAGGCGACCGGAATACCGTTAAAACCTTCTGAAGCCAAGACATCAACGACTTCGATGTGTTTACCGGTATTTGACAAATACAGCAATCCGCCACCCAAACCCGCAAGAGCTCCGGCAATCATCATCGAAAGGATGATGCTTTTCTTCTCGTTAATGCCAGCATAACGGCTGGCTTCACGGTTATATCCGACGGCTTTCAGTTCAAAACCAAAGGTGGTTTTTTCTAAAACGATATACATGATGATCGCGACGACAATGGCAATGATGATTCCGATATTTGCGGATGAAAACGGAAACAGGATGTTCATTCCGCCCGTTGGCAAATAGGCGGCTCTTGGGGAAATCGATTGATTTCTCGTCAAGTCAAATACGGTACTTACGACCAGAAAGTTGACTAGATACATACCGATGTAGTTTAACATGATTGAGGTAATGACCTCATTGACGTTTCTAAAAGCCTTTAGAACACCGGCAATACCACCCCAAAGTGCCCCGGCAATCATTGCTCCGATAATCGCAACGATCCATAATGTACCCGAAGGCAAAAATGTCCACTTGACCCCGATATAAATAGCTGTGAATGCTCCCAGAATAAACTGACCTGAAGCACCGATATTAAATAACCCTGTTTTAAATGCGAATCCGACGGATAAACCGGTCAAGATGATCGGCATGGCGTTATGCAGCATATTGCCTACACCGCGCAAACCGCCGTTGAATCCACCGTTTAATATGATCATAAATCCGCGGGTCGCTTGTGCCGGATTACTGATAAGCAGAATGATATAACCGATCAGAAGTCCGAAAAGAATGGCAAATACGGATGCCGATGCACTTTTGAAAGAGCGATTACTCAGAAGTTTCTTTACGTTCATAACCTGCTCCTCTCTTTGATCCTGACATATACAAACCTAATTCCTGTTGTGTAACTTCCTTAGGATCGACTTCACCGACGATTTCACCCTCATACATCACAAGGATACGGTCACTGACCCCTAATACTTCACTTAGTTCAAGAGATATCAGCAACACTGCTCTGCCCATGTCTCTTTGCTTTATCAACTGGTTGTGGATATACTCGATAGCACCGACATCCAGACCTCGGGTCGGCTGTACGGCTATGATCACATCCGGATCTTTTTCGACTTCCCGGGCGACTATTGCTTTTTGCTGATTTCCACCCGACATACTGCGCACCAGTGTGATGGGACCTTCACCACTGCGTATATCATATTGCTCAATCATCTTTTTCGCATTGGACAAGCGTGATTTAAATTTAATGAATCCTTTGTTTTGAAACTCATCCAAAAAGTAGGTTTGTAAAACCAGATTCTCACTCAACGTATAATCCAAAACCAACCCGTGTTTATGGCGATCTTCGGGGATATGAGAAATCCCGTGGCTGTTGCGGTAGCGGATGGACTTATGGGTGATTTCTTCACCTTTATAGTAGATTTCACCGCCATCAACCGGAAGCAGTCCCGTCAATGCATAGATCAGTTCGGTCTGTCCATTGCCCTCGATTCCGGCAACACATAGTATCTCCCCTTTTCTTAAGTCGAAGGAAACATTATGAACTGCAGATTTGCCGTGAACTTTCGAATTGATCGACAGATTGCGTACGGTCAAAACATTGTCTCCGATTTTTGCCTCACCTTTTGAAATATCGAATATGACTTTACGCCCTACCATCATCTCGGACATCTCTTCTTTGGATGTGTTGGCCACATCCACGGTTCCGATGTACTTGCCTTTTCTTAAAACGGAAACCCGATCGGCTACAGCCTTGATTTCATTCAGTTTATGCGTGATGAAAATGATCGATTTGCCCTCTTCGACAAGTCGTTTCATGATTTTCATCAGTTCATCGATTTCCTGCGGAGTCAATACGGCCGTCGGCTCATCGAAAATCAGAATATCGTTTTCACGATACAACATTTTCAAAATTTCGACGCGCTGCTGCATTCCGACAGAAATGTCTTCAATGATGGCATCGGGTTCGATTCTTAGATTGTACTGCTTGCTCAAATTTACGATTTTTGCTCGGGCATCATCCATTTTCAAAAATCCGCCCTTCACCGTCTCAACTCCCAAAACGATGTTCTCCAAAACTGTAAAATTATGAACAAGTTTAAAATGCTGGTGAACCATTCCGATGCCTAAATCGTTTGCATCGTTAGGATTGTGGATTTTAACGTCTTTGCCTCGGACTTTGATTTTACCTTTTTCAGGGATGTAAAGTCCAAACAATACACTCATCAGTGTCGATTTGCCTGCTCCGTTTTCACCAAGCAAAGCATGAATCTCGCCTTTTCTCACTTGCAACGTGATATCATCATTAGCAATGATGCCGGGAAACTCCTTTGTGATGTTTAGCATCTCAATTACATATTCCATGTGATCACTCCTGTACTGCCACAATTATACACGATTTAAGGTTTGTTGAAAACGTTTGCACCTTATAAAACCGACAAATTAAAACGTTTAACCTCTTCAAAAAAAAAGACCGCCGAAGCGGTCTTGTTCAATTATCCAATGACTTCAACAGTTACGTTGGTTACCGGTAATTCAGAAGCAGATGTAACATCTGTATCTTTTTTGATGTTTGTGCGGATATTATCCGTATTAGCGACCAATTTTGCAAAGATTGCATCATAAGCAGCTTTATTGAATGTTGTAAAACGTGAGAAATCATTCGGCAAACTTACGCCGTCAACTTCAACACCCAAGGAAACGGATTCGCCGCCCTTGAAGTTTCCTGCATAGTAATCAGCCAAAGCATCATATACGGAAATGCCTAAGCCTTTTAAAGCAGAAGTAATAACTGTGGTTGATTCGCCTTTTTGATCGATATCAACACCAATGACTTTACCATTGTTTGCTTCAGCAGCAGCCATAACAGAGTTACCAGCACCACCGGCAGCAGCGAATATAACTTGTACGCCACCTTGAAACCACGTAGCAGCTTCCGTTTGATAATCTGCTGAAGGGCCAAAACCGCCAAGGTATTTGTATTTCAAAGTAACATTGACGCCCATTTCAGCAGCGGCAAAGTTAACACCTTGAACAAAACCGTATCCGAAACGGACAACGGCCGGAACAGCCATACCGCCCATAAAGCCAAGATTGGTGAATCCGTCTTTAACAGCAGCGTAGCCAGCTAAGAAACCTACTTGTTCTTCAGCGTAGAATACTGAGTAAACATTGTCTTCGATTCTGAATTCTGTATACGTTCCATCTTGCGGGAAACCATCCAATAAAACAAACTTGACATCCGGATGCATGTCTTGTGCTTTAAAGATTGCCGGTTCAAACAAGAATCCCGGAGTTACGATCACTTTTGCACCGTTTTCAACAGCTAAATCGATCGCAGCCACGTAAGCATCTGTGCTTTTGTCAGTTGGTTGGTAGTATTTGTAGCTAATATTCTTTTCTTCAGCATATTGCTTCAAACCTTCCCAGGCACCTTGGTTAAAGGATTTGTCATCAATCGTCCCGATATCAGTGATCAAGGCTAACTCGAAAGTTTCGTCTTGTTCTGCCGGAGCACATGCTGCCAACCCTAACGCAAGGAGAACAACAAGTAAAATTAGTAGTTTTTTCATTAAACTTTCCTCCATTGTCGCAGTTATCCTGCTTTCTTTATTGTATAACCTATCATTTTCAAAGTCAATCAAAGAGAAAAACGAATGCTAAGAAAAATTATACATTGATTTCAAACAAAATGTGTGACTTTCGTATGAAAGTATGATACAATTCCACGGTGTTTGAATAAAACAACCAGGCGACCCAAAAGGTCGCTTTGAAAGCGAGATATCAATGAAATTTACCGAATTTAACCTACCCCAAAACCTGTTAAGAGCAATTGAAAGTTGCAACTACACGGACGCAACTGCGATACAAGAACAAACCATTCCAGCTTTGATGAACGGCCAGGACATCATCGGACAAAGCCAAACCGGCACCGGCAAGACCGCTGCTTTTGCTTTACCGATTTTAGCACAATGTGTCCCTACCGATCACAAACGTCCTCAAGCTCTGATTCTCTCACCTACCCGTGAGTTAGCATTGCAAATCGTTGAGCACTTCAGACAGTTCACGAAGTTCTCCGATGGAATCCGTACCGTCGCTATTTACGGCGGTCAACCGATCGATGTACAAATCCGCGAACTGAAAAAAGGCGGAGATATCATCGTCGGTACACCGGGTCGCATTCAAGATCATATCCGTCGCAAAACACTGCGATTTGAAAATTTGAACTACCTTGTACTGGATGAAGCGGATGAAATGCTTCAAATGGGATTTAAAGAAGAGATCGAAGAAATCCTGAAATCCATTCCGGAAGCACGCACGACTGCGTTATTCTCGGCAACGATGCCGAAAGCGATTTTGGACATTACCGAAAACTACATGAAGGATCCAAAGCATATTTCCATTTCACCGAAAATGAAAACACTGGATGCCATCGAACAAATGGTCTATGAAGTTCCTCAACCGTACAAAGTTGATCTGCTTCTTCAATTAATTGCATTATATCAGCCTTCACAAGCCATGATTTTCTGTAACACGAAGAAAATGGTGGATGATTTGGCAGAAACACTGCAAAAAAATCATCTGGACGCTGCTGCGATTCACGGTGATATGAAACAGGAAATGCGTACCGTCGTCATGAATAAGTTCAAGAAACAAACAATCCGCTTCTTGATCGCAACGGACGTTGCAGCCCGCGGTATCGATGTCGATTCCATGGAAATGGTCATCAACTACGACTTACCGCAAGACGATGAATACTACATTCACCGTATCGGACGTACCGGACGCGCAGGTTCTAAAGGACAAGCGATCACCATCGTTTCCAATAACCAACGCCGCGCCTGGGATAATCTGGTCCGCTTCAACAAACTGACCGCAAAAGTCATGGAGTTACCGTCACAGGAAGAATTGGATCACATCCAACTCAACCAAATCAAAAAAGTGCTTGAGCAACAGTCCGATAAGATGATTCCGGATACGATTGAACAAATCTTTAATATGATAACCGAGAGTGGAATGGATAAAGATCATTTGCTGAAAGTGCTCTTGATGCAACAAACATCAAAGAACAGTTTCTCAGAGATCGTAACCATCAAGAAACCTTCGATACGTCAATATCGCAGTTACTCGCTCAATATTGGTGAAAGACAAGGCGTCAGCGCAGCTAAAATTTTGCGAAATACCGAAATGTATTGCGGTATTGATCCTGCATTAGTTGGCAAGATCAAAATCAGCCGCAATTCAACACTCGTAGAAGTCGCATCCCAT
>PHAF01000118.1 GCA_002841605.1 Firmicutes bacterium HGW-Firmicutes-10
TAATGAAGAAAATGTAAGCAAAGGCAAAGATGATGGGCAGACTGACGATCGACAACCATGCTAACGGCGGATGAATACTAAACAAAATGACTCCGGCAATCAGTGACAATGCTACCGCATACACCAGCTCGGAAATCTGTGCCGCCAAGAAGCGACGGATTTGATCGACATCCGAGGTACACCGTTGAATCAAATCGCCGGTTTTAGCATTGACGTGATACGAATACGGTAACCGTTGCAAGTGGCGGTACACTTCATCACGAATTTTAAGCGTGACATTTTCTGATATTTCCCCATTCAACCGGCCGCGCCAGTACATCGCAACACCGGTAAAGGCACTGATCACGATGATGATGACACCACCGATCCAAAGATTTTCGCGCAGATTGTTGACTCCGCCAAAAAGATCGGAGAAAATCCGCACGACTGGATTGGTTACTTCGTTGTTGCCGATAACATTATCGACGAAAAAACTGAAAAACAATGGCGAAAGCAACATCAGTGACACATAAAAGATGACGGCAACGATCATTGCGACCATTTTTAGGCGATTATACTGAAGCTTTTGCCAGATGAACTTGAACTGTTCCATAATATCCCTCATTTCTACAAAGCCAAACAAAAAAAGGCACACGGGTGCCTTGAATGGTTATCGGACGCAAATATTCCGCGAAATCATTCAAGTCACCGACTCGACGAACTCCGCGAACAAAAAGGTGTTTAGCTACTGAGCACACCACAAAAGCGAAGGTTCGTATTATTCGTTTTTACATTTCTCAACTTGATCATGGTGACCCTCCTTTCGATATTCTCTTCAAAACTGCTACGGCAAGCGTCCCTGTCAGAATCCCTGTAGGTATGCTCATCCAAATCATGACCGGAAGCCAATACACCATCATGATCGATGACCAGATGATGATGATAGCCAGAATTTGCCCTACATTGTGGAAGGTCGCTGATGCTACACTCAATCCTATCGCACTTAAAGGTGTAAATTTCTTTAAAATGATGACTGTCAGACTGCTTAGCGCAACTCCGCTGAGCGACAGCCAAAATCCCGTCCCAAAAATGATACCACGCAACAATGATGCAATCAATACCCTACCGAAGTTTATTGATAACATTTCTCGCCAACCGAACATATATAAGGCAATCAGCCCCAAAACATTGGCCAGTCCCAGCTTGACTCCGGGTATGGGAAGAGGTAAAGATGGCTCTAACACATGAAAGACGATGCTCATTGCCAACAACATCGTCAAAATCATCAATCGCCGAACTCGTTTTCTGCGATTCATTTAACCGTCGTGTCCTCACCGTTTTCGTTAATCGCATTGATGATGACGATAACGACATGATTGGGCAGACAGGTGATCGGTACATTCGCATATTCGATCCATCCCTGAATCGAACAAATGTGTAAAGGTGAAGTTTCTTTTTCTACCCGGATCCGATTGTCTTTGACCTCGATGAATACTTCTCCCAAGGTTCCTTGGACGGTGTACTTATCGTTTCGGCTCATATCGATCCGCAATACTTCTTTATCACGATAACTGACTACAGCAATTTTTTGATTGTAGGTGGTGGCCCGAACGACATACTGTAAAGATCCGTATAAAAGTACGGACAATACGGCAACAATGGCAATAAACGTTTTGTCAGCTTTATTCATGGCACACCTCCTTGCGTGAACATTTTAACAGATTTGAATAAAAAAGAAAAGGACTGCTATGTCCTACTCTTCAATATTCAGTGCGTATGTTACTTCGTTGACCTTCCGGTTGACGATTTTTAATGTTTCTTTTAAAATGGTCATACCATCTCCATTATCAAGTAAAGGATTGAATTCAACGATATCCATGCTGCTTACACTGACCGTTTTAAACAACTGATCGATCAGGTTGAGTGGCACTGAGGGGTGTAAACCACGCACCACCGGTGTTGAAACTCCCGGGCAATAAGCTGGATCGATGCTGTCCAAATCGAAACTGATATGGGTATGCGCAAACTGTTTGCAATGGCCAAGCACTTCTTCGATACAACTTTGCTCGCCCTTCTCATTGATTTCATCCATTGTAATGTATCGGATGCCCTGTTGTTGAAGGAATTCGACTTCTGGGTCATCGAGACTCCGGATACCAAACAAAATGATTTGTTTGGACTGAAGAAACGGTGGTTCGATGATGTCAAGAAAGCGCATATCCCCATAACCCATCAATGATGCCAGAGGCATGCCGTGTGCCCTTTTGGTTATGGAGGTTTCCGGGGTATTTACATCGCCGTGAGCATCGATCCATAGTACGGCCCGATCAGCACGCATATTGGCCGATATCGAACCCATGGCCAGCGAATGATCGCCGCCAATGATCAACGGAAATTCCCGGTTCATTAACACTTCTTTTACCTTGTGTTTCAAACGCATACAAACATCAGCGATTAGTTCTCCGTGTTTGATACCGTTTTTTTCCGACAACTCAATGTCGGGAAAAATCTCTTCCTCAAACTCAATTCCGTGACTCTTTAAAAAAGCTGTTGCCAATTGAGTCCCCTCAATGTCACAGCCCTGATTCATTGCTACGCCGATCATTTTTACAAACATTTTATCACCAAGTTCATTATACCGAAGAAAAAAGGAACGTACAAGCGTTCCTATAACTTTCCGAGATATTCGAATTTTTCAAACAATGCCGTATCTGCAATGACAAGCAGCTGATCGGTTTTTTCGATGACATAATCCGCCGATGGAGATATCGACAACCGTTCATGCGGACGCTTACGAATGCCCAGTACGTTGATTCCGTAATTGACACGCAACTCAAGCGCTTTGAGTGATTTTCCCACCCAGCGATCTGGAGCAACGATCTCAATGACACTGTAATCATCATCAATGTCAATCATGTCGATGACATTGCGACTCAGCAATCCCTTGGCGACCCGCTCACCCATTTCCTTTTCAGGACGCACGACTTTATCGGCACCAATCTTCGTTAAAATGTGCATGTAGGTTTTATTTTTGGCTTTTGCTAAAACAAAAGGAACACCCAATTCTTTTAAGTTCATGATGGCCATGATGCTTTCTTCCAGTCGGCTACCAGAGGCTACAACCGCAACTTCACAGTCACCGATCCCGATAGCACGCAATTGCTCGATATCGGTAAAGTCAGCCAAAACGGCCTGAGTTACAAACTCACTTGCACGATCGACACAAGTTACTTCTTTGTCTAAAGCAATGACTTCACAATTATATTCACTGAGTGTTTTTGCGATGGTAGAGCCGAATATTCCCAAGCCCAATACCGCATACTGTTTTTGTTTCATTTGATTGATCTCCTATCCGACAATGACTTGTCCCGTTGGATATGTCACTTCTACTGATTTTTTAAACTTCCGATTCGTTCGTAATGAGAAAGCGACTGCGACCGGCCCGATGCGACCGATAAACATCAGGAATATAATCACAATTTTCCCAACGTTTGTCAAGTCGGGGGTAATGCCCATGGATAAACCCACAGTTCCAATGGCCGAAAAGGCTTCAAAAGCGATTACCATAAAATCTGCTTTTTCAGAAATGGTCAACAGCAACATACCGGTGAATACCACGGTAAAGGAAAGCACCATGACCGACAAAGCCCTGCGTGCAATATCCCTGTTGACTGTTCGTTTATATAATGTCAAATTTTCACGATTTAGAATTTCCGAAATGACCATCAACACGACCAAAGCAAAGGTCGTCGTTTTAATACCGCCCGCCGTCCCGCCCGGTGATCCTCCGATAAACATAAATGCCATCATCATCAATTGGGAAGCCGGATATAAAACGGCTATATTAAGGGTTGAGAAACCCGCAGTACGTAATGTCACGGATTGAAAGTATGCAGCCATGATTTTATCAAAGAAATTCAGCGACCCCAGTGATAACGGATTGTTGAATTCGATTACCAGCAGAAACAGCCAACCGGATAAAATCAAGACGATCGTCATAAAAAATACCAGTTTGACATGAACTTGAAGATGCTGCACGACACGTTTGACCGCATGATGCTGCTTTAAAATCGAATTAGCGCTTTTAGTAAGGTCAAACCATACCGAGAATCCTAAGCCACCCATAATGATTAATGAACTTACCGTCAGATTGACGATAATGTTGCTCACATAAGGCTGTAAACTCAATGCCCCCAGATTATCGAATCCGGCATTACAAAAAGCTGAAACGCTTATAAACAGAGCTTTAAACAAACCGCTCGATAAACCAAATTCAGGAACGAAGACAAAGGATAATAATATCATTCCGACAAACTCAAACAACAATGTATAACCGATGATGAATCCGAGGAAATTACCCAAACCGGACATCGATCCGATATTGGTTGCCTCTGCCACGACCAATTTCTCGCGGTGAGCCAACTTACCACCAATCGCCAAAAGAAAAATCGCTATCAGTGTCATTAATCCCAAACCACCGATTTGCATCAACAAAAGAATCACCGTCTGCCCAAAGGTCGTATAGGTGTCCACCGCCACCAATGGTGTCAATCCGGTCACACAAACCGCTGAAGTCGCGATAAATAAGTGATCCAGCAAGGAAGTTCCCGATACTTTAGTGCTAAAAGGCATCGACAGTAAAACGGTACCAACAAGAATGACGAATAGAAAACTCAGGGCGATTTGTTGAGCCGGCCTCAGTTTGATTTGTTTTTTTGCAATATAGAAACGATTTGTCATCTTTTCACCCTATCTGTAAGACATAGAATACTATACACTTTATTTAGCAAACTTCAATACCTATTCCTATCGTACAATAAAAACACGGATATTTAAAGGAAGAAAACGCCTGTCGGCGTTTAAATAAAGCTTACTTCGTAGCTGAGTTGAGCCACTTTGGATAATGTCGTATAAATCGAACAGTACTTTTCAGCAAGTTCAAAACAACGTAATATTTGCTTTTCATTGTCTGCACCTTCCACCTTGATGGACAAATGCAGCACGCTGAGTGTCTGAGGCACTTCATCGCGCTTCTCCCCTTCAAGATGATAACTGACACTTTTAAACGTCAGCCGCTTTTTTACGGCCACATCCAGAAAAGTCGAGTGAAAGCAACCGGTCAGTGCACCTAAAAGCAGTTTATACGGTCCTGCCTGATCCGGTCTCATTCCGATGCCGATACTTCCTTCTTTTAAAAGCAACTCTCCGTCAAAAATATCGGTAAAACGTACATCTGCTTCAACATGTTGTCCCATTTTATTCTCCTGTAGCTAATTTCTTGCGGATCTTTGCCGATCCATACTCAACGGCTAAGACAAAGATGATCAGACCAACCAATAATGCACCGGTATCTGCCCAGCGGTAGGCCGTGATTGCAAAGATCAAAGGTGCACCGATACCGCCGGCACCGACCATCCCTAAAATCGTCGCATATTTGACATTGATTTCAAAACGGTATATCGCAATGGATGCGAAGTTACCCATCAGCTGAGGAACGATCCCGTACTGAACTTTTTGAATGGCATTGCATCCGGCCGCATCCAACGCTTCGATGATCCCTGGATCCAAATCTTCTATGACTTCAATGAATAATTTCGATATCATCCCGATACTGGCAACCGCCAACGTCAGAACACCGGTAAAAGCCCCTGGCCCTGTGACCCGGATAAACATCAACCCGTACACGACGGCCGGAAAAGTCCGGACGACCGTAATGAATGCAACCCCAATATT
>PHAF01000119.1 GCA_002841605.1 Firmicutes bacterium HGW-Firmicutes-10
ATTGCCAACCAAACCAAACTCATATTTCTCCATATTCGCACTGACATGCTCGATAACGTCATTGAGCTTGCTTAAAATCCACTGATCAATGATCGACGCATTGGACAAATCGACTTTCGAATCATCGAAATCTTCCGGAAGATTCATCAACACAAAGCGCGAAGCATTCCAGAACTTATTGATAAAGTTCCAGGAAGCCTCCACCTTTTCTTCGATATAACGCAAATCCTGACCCGGAGCAGAGTTGGTGGTCAAAAAGAATCTGAGGGCATCCGTTCCATAATGTTCGATCACATCCATCGGATCGACACCGTTACCCAACGATTTACTCATCTTACGCCCCTGCGCATCCCGCACCAGACCATGAATCAAAACATGTCTAAAGGGTACATCGTTGGTAAAATAACGCGCCTGAAACGCCATACGCGCCACCCAGAAGAAAATGATGTCATAACCGGTAATCAATGCGTCATTGGGATAATAACGTTTGAAATCAGCGGTTTCTTCCGGCCAGCCCAACGTTGAGAAAGGCCAGAGTGCCGATGAGAACCAGGTGTCCAGAACATCCTCATCCTGATGCCAATTCTCAATATCTGCCGGTTCATCCATACCGACATAGATCTCATTGGTTTCTTTGTGAAACCACGCCGGAATGCGGTGTCCCCACCACAACTGACGCGAAATACACCAATCCTCGATATTTTCCAGCCAAGAAGTAAAGGTCTTATCGAATCGTTGAGGAAAGAACTGAATCTTTTTCTCTTCATCCAACTGATGATTCAATACGTCCTGAGCCAGCGGCTTCATCTTGACAAACCACTGCTTCGACAAATAAGGTTCAACGATCACATCGGTACGCTCCGAGTGACCGACCATATGAACATGCTTTTCGATTTTAACAACCGTACCTTCTTTTTGCATCCGCTCAACTAAGCGTTTGCGACATTCAAAGCGATCCAATCCTTCAAACTCCCCGGCCAACTCATTCATCGATCCATCCGGATGGATACAAACCGGACGTTCAAGATGATGTTTTTCTCCTAAAATGAAATCATTGGGATCATGGGCCGGCGTACATTTCATAGCTCCGGTACCAAATTCGCGGTCGATATAATCATCCGCCAAAATCGGCATTTCCAAATACGAAGCCGGATTGATGACGGTCTTTCCGATCAGATGAATAAAACGTTTATCTTCCGGATGAACAAAGACACAGACATCCCCAAACATCGTTTCCGGTCGGGTCGTCGCAACATGAAGAACTTCATCACTGCCTACGACTTTAAAGGCAAAGGTATAAAATGCGCCTTCGATTTCCTTATGAATGACCTCAATGTTGGAAAGAGCAGTTTTGGCCTGAGGATCCCAGTTGATGATCCGTTCACCCTGAAAAATCAGTCCGTCATGATATAAATCAACGAATACTTTTTTAACCGCTTGAGATAATCCTTCATCCAAAGTAAAACGCTCCCGCGTATAATCCAGTGACAGTCCCATTTTCGCCCATTGTTCACGGATGATCTTGGCATATTCATCTTTCCACTCCCACGCTTTTTCCAGAAATTTCTCACGTCCCAAATCATAGCGGGAAATCCCGTCTTCACGCAAACGCTGCTCAACTTTGGCTTGCGTTGCGATACCGGCATGATCCATCCCGGAAAGCCAGAGCATGTCAAAACCCTGCATCCGCTTAAAACGCGCCGTAATATCTTGTAAAGTCGTATCCCAGGCATGACCCAAATGCAGCTTGCCGGTGACGTTGGGCGGCGGGATCACGATGCAAAACGGTTTCTTGCTCAAATCTCCGGCGGTATAGTAACCGGCCTTGACCCAAGAAGCATACTTACCCTCTTCAACTTGTTGCGGATGATATTTTGCGGCCAATTCTTTCTTCACAAACACTCCTCCTTTTCACAAAAAAAACGCCCGATTAGGGCGTTTAACGCGGTACCACCTAAATTTGCACGACTGTGCAATCTCGATCCGTTAACGCCGGCAACGAAAGCTTCTACTTGATTCAAAGCTTTTTCTCCAAGGTGACTTCGCTGATATCCGTTGGTTTTGTCGCACCGCCCCAAAACTCTCTAAATGTCCAGAATACCGGCTCTTTCCTCTTCATTGAACTGACCCTATTTTACACAATCACCAATCAAAAGTCAATGTGACAAACTAGCTTTCGATGGCCGTGACCATGTTGCGTCCGTTAGACTTTGACATGTACAACTGCTGATCCGCCAAATCGATGACTTTTTCACTGGTAATGTTTTCATCTTTATACTTGATATAAACCGCCCCGAAACTCATGGTGATGGACAGTTTATCTCCCTGAAATTCAAAATCATGCTTCGCGATGTTTTCTCTCATCCGCTGAGCGATTGCTGATAGCGCATTTAAATCCTTCACATGACAAATCATCAAAAATTCTTCCCCGCCATAACGACCGATCACATCGGTATCACGCAGACAATCAATCAGTAACTGACTGATTCTGGCCAATACATAATCTCCGGTGATATGCCCGTAGGTATCGTTGATTCGCTTAAAATGATCGATATCACCCATGATCACCCCAAAACCGCCGCCAAGATGCACGTGGTGTTCGATTTCATGGTCAAGCGTCATCATCAGTGCCCCGCGGTTTTTAACCCCGGTGACAAAATCCGTCTTCGCCTGAATGGTCAGACGCTCTTCCGCTTCATCCGCGATTTTCATAAAGAAATAAGCGGAATGACCGATGGCAAACATATTCAATATGAGATTGAAATGGTGCCAAAGATGAATGATATTACGATCTAACACATAGATCGGTGTCTGAAAGTAGACAAACTGATGCATGACCATGGCCAACAAAGCTATGATCGCTATTCCTAACAGTTTCTGCGAACTTTTCCAGTTGGTAAAAATGATAAGCATGGACATATTGAGATAATAGTAAAACAACCCGGCTTCCATACCGAATACGACGATCTGAAACGAGATGACAATCGATGTGGTCAAAATATATATGAAACTTGCGAAAGCATAACGATATTCCCGGTTGAGATATATGGCATAAATGGCAACACTAAGCGCGACCAGATTGGCCATAAACGCTTCACTGCTGCGAATCAATGCGAAAAAGATGCCAAGCAGTATGTGCATTGCTATGGCACCAAAATAAACAAGATTTGACTGAATATAATAGCGCTGATAGTCTTTATTGTTCGATGTAGTCATAAGTTACCCTCATTTTAGCCGAAAAAGTAAACCAACCGAAGACTGACTTTGATTTAGTTTACCATGGAAACCATGAATATTACACCGAATAGCATTTTGAGATAATAAAAAGTCAGGGTTTTACCCTGACTTACGAAACTTATTTCACCGCATCGATCGCAGCGGTAACATTGGTAATGAATTGTGCTTTGGTTATTTCACCTTTAGCAAACAACTCATAAATTGGACCCAACGTCCCCATACCGAAATCTGCAGGCATGTCATTTTGCCACCAAGCATAAGCTTTGCCGGCTTGATTCCACTCCATAACAGCTGCACTCAACGGAGTTTTCGGTTTTAGTGTCACACTATTGAAAGCAGGAACCATGTTGGCCTTGTTGACCATGTAATCATGACCTTCATTGGTAGCGGCTAAATCACTTAAAAACAGTTTAGCTTCAGCGGACATATTGGTATCTTTGTTGATGACATAATACGATGGTGCGCCGATGAAAATGGAATCATTATTTTCAGCCATGGTAGCATGTGGCAGATAACCCATCGTAAACTTCGAATCTTTGTAAGAACTGTCTGTCCAGTTTCCTTGATGCAAGAAAGCAGCTTCGCCTTTAGCAAACTTACCCACTTGGTCATCATAAGTTCCTGTTGTCAAAATGGACTTATCGGCGTACTTAAACAGCAACTCAGCCCAATCTGCCAACTGTGCCAAACGCGCGGCATCGACTTCGCCATTGTTCAACTTCGTAATTACATTGGAATCATTGTAAGCCAAGCCTGCCGACAAATAACCGTTAAAGTTATGAAGTCCTGTTACCCAATGCATACCCGAGGCTGCAGCCATGGAAACCACGGCATGGTTAGGCATATTATTAGCAGCAAAGTAATTCTTGACTTGTTCGAATACTGCTGCATATTCGGCTTGAGAGACAACTTTCAAAGCATCAATATCAACACCAGCAGCAAC
Organism: Firmicutes bacterium HGW-Firmicutes-10; assembly: GCA_002841605.1. GTDB lineage: Bacteria > Bacillota_I > Bacilli_A > Erysipelotrichales > Erysipelotrichaceae > UBA2227. The sequence continues at coordinate 4,181 of PHAF01000119.1, forward strand.
AAGCAATTCTTTGTTGTAAGCCATACCCCAGCCTTCAACGGCGACAGGAAATCCATAAACCTTACCGCTGACCATAAATTCCAGATCCGTGTTAGAGACCCAAGGTTCTCCGGTCAAATCAAGGATTTTGTCTTTATAAATATTGTAGCCGCCCATACCTTCGATAACAAAGATATCCGGCTGTTTGTTGGCTTGAAACTCAGCCAAAATCTGCGTACCGTAAGCGCAAGTATCTCCGCCGCAAGTTTTTACTTCGACTTTAACATTATTCTTAGCACCCCATGCGGTAGCATAGTCTCTCAATACCGTATCGATTTCTACTTTGTTTTGAAAGATGACCAAGGTCTTCTCTTCAGGTTTACAAGCAGTGACCGACAAGGCAATGACGAGCGAAAACAACAATACCAGTAGCTTTTTCAATTTCATTTCCTCCTTTGTTTAGAATTGAAAATATATTCAATCAAGAATTCTTGATTAATACCGAATGTGATCCGTTAAGTTCTAAAAGCTCACCATAAAGTTCAACGACAATGAACCCATCCGATTCGATCGTCAGAACTTCATTGAGAATCGAAATGCGCAATGTGACACCGCCAAACTTAACTTTTACTTGGATATGAGAAATCGGATGGGACAATGTCAAAATTTTATTGATTCTTATCCCGAAAATTCCATAAATCAGTGTAAGATAGGTCCCTCCCATATTAGCTACATGTAATCCGTGTCGGGTATGTCCTATATCATTACCCAAATCAATCATCGCTGCGTTTTGGAAATACTCATAAGCTAAATTGGACTTCTTTAAATCATAAGCCGCAATTCCGTAAATACACTTAGACAAACTTGAATCATGCGTTGTCCTCTTTAAGTAATAATCAAAGGTTTTTTGATAAATATCTTTATTGCAGTCATTCATCAAAACAAGCGCCAATATCGTATCCGCCTGCTTAAGAACCTGATGACGATAAATATACAATGGGTGATAATGAAGCAACATTGGCCGATTTTCTTGGGGTATCAAGGTCAGATCCAAATCTTTCAAATTGAGAAAACTGTCATCTTGCAAAATAATGCCCAAATCTTCATCTGTTAAATACGTCATCTGACGGGCTGCTTTGGATAAATCTTCCAAATCCTGAACAGATGCTCCAACTTTTTTCAACACCGATCTACATAAACTCTTATTTTGCTTCCAAAATCCGACAACGGCATCAAAATGATACTCCGCCATTCTGTTTGTATAAAAATTGTCATTTACAATCGCTGAATACTCATCCGGACCCGTTACTTTGGACAGATGAAATCCTTTTTTGTCAAAAAATCCATAGTCCAGTATAAATAGTGCTGTCTCTAACATTAACTCAAACCCATAATCGATCATAAACTGCAAATCGTTGCTGGCATGATAGTACTGCATAAGTGCATAAACCAAATCACTGTTAATATGAATCTGTGCACTGCCCGCCGGGTAATATGGAGAAGTTTCCTCACCATTGATCGTTCGCCATGGAATCTTTGCGCCACGACTAACACCCATTTTATTCGCCTCGATTTTTGCTTTCGGTAAAGTATGATTTCGATATTTTAGAATATTTCGCGCCTTATCTGGCTCATTCAATATGAAATAGGGCAGCATGTAAATTTCCGTATCCCAGAAATAATGACCTTCATATCCTTCACCGCTAATGCCTTTTGCAGCTATTTGCAGATGTTCAGATACTCCACCACTTAAACTCAACTGATACACATTGTATCTTAAGGCAATATTCAGCGTTGAATCGCTTAGATATAACTCGTGATCGTACCAAAAATCTTGGGCAAAGTGTGCCTGATTTCGAGCAAACCAATCGAATGGTTCCACTCTGCGCAATTGCATCACCACATCGCACGCTTCATCAATATGACTGGCATGATAAAACTGATACTTCGTAATGCTAAACTCTTGCTGAGGTTCTACACCGATTTCACATGTACCCGTCAGTTGATTGTCATCGACTGTATAATCAAACAAGCGATCATGTGTTATGCCGACCTGAATTTCCATCTTAGTAAATTCTGTTTCAGCTTTAAGCAATCCCACCTGATTCAACACCTGAAGATCCCTTAAAATTAAATGCCTTCCTGGCCTTGATACTCTTGGATCTGTAGATAACTGCTTTTTCTGAAAGGGCATCTTCAATATAGATTGAACCCGAATGACTCCTTGATAGTTCAAACTTTTGACTGTCATCCTTGTAATGATCAGATTTTTATTTGAAACACTCACAATTTTCTGTTCGGAAACGGTAAACTCATATCCGCTAGGCGTACGATAAGTAGCGTTTCGACAGACCACTCCATTTTTTAGGTCAAACGTCCGAAGCAAACTCTGCAATGTAGCAGAATGGATATTGATTTCTTCTGCATCAACCGACAGTTTCATCAATGATGCATCCGGCAAATTGATCATCGTTTGACCATTTTGCGGAAACTGTGGGGAGTTTTCTTCATAATGATATGGATATGTGTTATAAAATCCGTTTATAAACGTTTGCGGCTGATCATAATCCCCGCCATAACCCTCAACAAAATGTCCCCGAGAGCCCAACAAACCATTAAACTGAGCAAAAATGGTCTCATCCACATAAAGCTGCTCAATTGATTTACGTTGATTTCGGTTCAAGCAAAATGAAGAATCTTGTTGCTGATCCCACAAATCTGAAACTTTGATCGATTTATTTTCCATATTTACCCTCTACTATTTCCTTGAAACTTCCATTTGGCAACACACTCATCGAATTAAAATGAATATCTGCGTCCTTCAGTAAGGTCTCTCCAATTCCTATCGCAAAAATACCTGCTCTCTTTATCGCATCGATTCCGGCAACCGAATCTTCAAATGCGATACACTCATCCGCATCAAATCCAAAGGCTGCTCTTGCACTTTCAAAGATATCCGGTTCAGGCTTACCCTTTAAATTTGATGGGTCAACCACATAGTCAAAGTACTCCCCCAGTTTCAGCCTTTCTATAAGCAATGGTCCATTTCTTGAAGCACTACCCAAAGCAATTTTAATTTCACGTGATTTGAGATATTGTAAAGTAGCAATGACACCATCTTGCACATCCGATTCATCGATTCGATCAATCAATCGAAGATAAATCTCGTTTTTCATGTCCGAAAGCTTTCTTAAATTTACGTCTTTGGGATTAATACCTGCATACTTCAGTAATATCAACAGTGAATCCATCCTTGAGACACCTTTGGTCTGCTCTTCTAGAAACGCTTCCACATTGAATCCAAAAACAATCCGGAACATTCTATGCCAAGCCATAAAATGATGTACGCTTGTATTCGCAATGACACCATCCAGATCAAAGATGGCGAGTTTTACCGGCTTTGTCACTTTATAGCACCTGAAGTCATACCTTTAATGATGTGTTTCTGAGCAAACAGAAACAAAATTAATACAGGTAATGCTGCCATAAGGACACTCGTAAGGATCAATCCCCACTCCTTATCGTAAAAGCCGGCTAAATTCGCCACAGACAAAGGCAATGTTTTCACACTCCCCCCCAAACCTATCACTAATACGGGCAGCAGATAGTCATTCCAAATCCACATCCCATTTAACACAAGCAACGTCACAAACACGGGTTTTAACACCGGCAATACAATCTTGAAAAACACCTGAGGTTTCGTACAACCATCAATGATGGCCGCCTCCTCGATATCCAAAGGTATCGATTTAATAAATCCATGAAACAAAAATACACTTAAGGGAGCACCAAATCCGATATAGGCCAAAATAACCCCATGGTAAGTATCCTTAAACTGTATTCCGGTCAACGAACGCAACGTTTCAAGTAGCCTGACCAATGGCAACATAACGACCTGAAAAGGGATGACCATTCCTGCCAAGAAAAACAGAAATATAAACATGGAGTATTTCGTTTTCGTACGAACCAACACCCAAGCCGCCATTGCACTAAAGACACCTATCGTAATCAAACTTACCGAAGTAATAAAAATGGAGTTAAAGAATGATGAGAAATAGTCAATATTATTACGTCCAAGAATCTCCGTGATATTTCGCAGCAAATTGGACCAATCGGTGGGAAAACTAAGAGGAGTCGAGATGATCTCAGTTGCGCTTTTCGCAGAGTTAATGATAACGATCAAAAAAGGAAAGAAAAACAGTAAGAGCAGTCCGATACCAAACAACTCTAAAAACAGCCGTCGAAATGAACGTTTCTTTTTAATTGGTGAAGTGCTCATAATTCAATCTCCCTTCGCTTGTTGTAATACACTTGAAGCAGTGAAACCACGAGCAGAAATCCAAAGAACACGATTGCTTTCGCCTGACCGACACCCATCTGATAACGGCTGAAAGCTTCCTGATAAATATTGATGGCTATTAAATTGGTCGATTGGACAACAGGCATATCAGCAAGACCGTAGAATGCCCCGATCCATGTTGGCAGCGTCGTTGCCGGACCCCCTTGCGTAAGACTCATCACAGTATCAAACTGCTTAAATGATGTGACCAAAGTCAGAAACATCGCCACTGTAAATGCTTGAGCAATCATCGGTAACGTAATGAGTTTCAACCGCTGAATGGCTGTTGCACCATCGATCTTACTGGCCTCAACCAAATCCAATGGAATATTTTGAATGGCTGCAATGTAAATCATCATGATGTATCCTGCATACTGCCAGGTTACGACAACGATCAAACCAAACAACGCTGTGCTGCCACTGGCAAGCCAGCTATTCGCAAAAACACCACCCAAGCTGACCAATGCACGATTGAATACAAACTGCCATATATAACCTAAAACCAAGCCACCGATCAAGTTGGGCATAAAAAAGCCCGCCCGATAAATGTTCTCAAGTCGCAGTTTTTGAGTAACAAGCAATGCCAGTAAAAAAGCAACAACATTAATTGCAAGAATATTCATTAAAGAATATAAAATCGTTTGAGCAAACGAAAAAATAAATCGAACATCCGAAAAGATGATCCGATAATTTTCAAAACCGATAAACGATTCGTTTCCGGTGTTCAAACCTGTCCAATTTGTCAAAGACAGAAATAAACCGTGCACGAATGGATAAATGACAAAAAGCAAGAAAGCACCCAACGATGGTAGCAGGAAAAATACAAAAACTCTGTTATTTTGAGCTCGTCCTGAATTACCCAGCCAGAAATCGTCGATGTATCTCGTAATAAAACCTTTTTTACTTTGATCAGAAACAATTGGAGCATTATCTCTTGACTTCCTTTTGAACCAACGAACAAGTGAATGAAATGGCAATATCAGAATGACGAAAATCGTTACAATTACTAATATCAATCTTCTGAGAATTTTTTCTATCATTCAGTAACACCTCACATTATATGGAAAGGTTTCCATATTTCATAAAAAATTAAGATCGCACCCAAAGAATGCGGATTCTCTCTTTATTAATGAATATTCTATCTCTAAAGTTAAGTATGACATTGGATGAAAGCGCTGTCAATATTTTTCTACACAGTTGAAATAACAATTATCATCAGGTCGTATCCCCTTGTATAAACTCAACTGGAACAATGAAACTTTTAACCTCAGTCTTACTATAATAGCTCTGAATGATCTCTCCCAAAGACTCAGCAATCCGCGCAGGAGATTGCGAAATGGATGTCAATTGTTTACCCAAATTCAAATAACTTCTGCCTCCATCGTAACCGATGACTTTTACATCTTCCGGAACTTTCCGACCGATGGACTCTAGATACTTCACCACATCCGCAGCAACAGCATCACTGATTGCGAAGATTCCATCGATCAACGGATGTTCTTTAATCGACTCAAAAACAAACTCTGGGATATCCATATAATTCCCCAACGGATACTCGATATTCATCACAGTTTGAATACCGTGCTTTCTCAGTTCCTCGAAAAAACCGATTCGTCGCTTACTTACCTCGGTAACGACCGGTGTGTTTTCTCCTTGAGCATCATCTCCAATGAACATAAAATTCTTACATCCCCGCTCAATCAAATGTCTAGCTGCCATCACACCTCCCTGATGATTATCACTGGCAACATAAGGAACATCGACAAAGCGTCTGTCGAAAGAAACGATCGGAAATGATTTATCAAGATAAGGTTCAATATCATTATTGGTCAACAGGATGATCGCATCCACCCGATTCGTCTTTAACATGTCAATATAAGCTATTTCTTTATCTAAATCCTCACTTGAATTACACATCATCAATTTATAACCACGA
>PHAF01000120.1 GCA_002841605.1 Firmicutes bacterium HGW-Firmicutes-10
ATGTTTCGCCGCAACCTTTGCATACGATTGAAATATTTGCCATTGTATTGTCCTCCTTAACAAGTGATGTTCATTCAGGCCGAAACTCCAGTGTTAAGGAATGTTTTCGTTTGAATTGTCCATGCCGAACCGGCAAGGTCCGTGCGTAGTTATTATCACAGAAAAACCTTCACTATTCAATCTTTATTTTCACATTCGATGTGATATGATGATATTAATCAAAAATAAAGGAAAAATCACATGAAAAAGAACTTTACCGGCTTGGATGTATTGCGTGGAATCGGAATATTCGCACTTCTTGTCATGCACACTGCTTTCTATCATTTTGAAGGTTTGTTTGAACTTGATTTAAGTAACCCCCCGGCCATTGTTACCTTTATCGGGCTGATCCTTATGTTTGCAGGAGTTTTTGCGATGATCAGCGGATTGGTACACACTCACCAACATTTTCGTAAAATCAGTGAGCAGAAGGTGCCCTTTGATCAGGCAGTAAAATATAATATGATCAGCGGTGCATTGATTCTGATCGTCGCTTATCTCTATTTTATCATTACCGGTCCTGGTTTAGCCGATATGAGCGCTAAGTTTATGAGTAACAGTATTCTTGTCGAACTGTTTACATCCGGAAAACTGATCGGGACTACGGTTGAACGTGTGCTCTATGTTGACAGTCTGGTGATGATCGGGATGAACATATTGCTGATGGGCGTATTCTTCCGGTTACATCATCGTTTCTTTAAAAAAATCACTCCGAGTTTCTATTTGATATCAGCCCTGCTGTTCTTTGCCTTCTCCCTTATCCGCATCCCGCTTTACACCATTTATCTGGATGCTTTAGACAGTGGCAACTGGCTGATCACTCTTTTGCTTAACTGGCTGGTCAACAAAAACAATCCTGTATTCCCATACTTGTCATTCGCTTTGTTTGGTGCCTGGATTTCAGCATTGATATTGACCGTTGACTTCAAAAAAGTCGTCAGACAGGTCTTGCCTTTAGGCATTCTTCTGTTTGTCGGTGGTGTCGTATTGTATATCACCCTTCCCGATACGATGTTGCAACGCTCGATCGACCCTGTCTGGTTTGCATTGATGATGGCTCAAAACGGCTTATTCATGTTATTTGTTTTAGCCGTACTGAAATTTTATGACTTTGGCAAACCTCGGTTCCCCGGTTTTATTTCCCGGTTCTTTATCCGATTCGGTGTGGCTGGTCTGACTATATTCTTTATCGAAAGTGTCGTCAGTGCCGCCATTGCCTCCACAATGCGTATTTTTATTCCCTCACTTGCCTTCGACATTCCAGGTTCACTAACCTTTGGACTGATTTTAGCTCTTCTTTGGGGAGTTGCACTGATCGTATGGGAAAAATCCGGATATAAGTTTGGGATCGAATATTTCTATACCCGGGTACTGAAGAAGGTTGGTGACAGTGCTAAAGCAGATAAACTGACGGAGAATCAGCGATGAGTTCACTCAGTGATTTTCTGAAACTTGTGATTCACCGGCGTTTTGCAAGTAAATCAGCCATTGAATCGTATCAGTTAAACGAACTTAAGCGTTTGGTCGATCACTCTATACAGCACTCCTTGTTCTATAAGCAAACTCTGGGTGATATTGAAATCAATCAGCTCAGTGACTTAAAGAAACTTCCTATCATCAATAAAACCATTATGATGGACAATTTTGATCAGTTAAACACGGCATCATTGACGAAGGATGAAGTTTTGGCTGTAGCAGTCGAAAAAGAGCTCAATAAGGACTACTTGGGCTACTACAAAGACGAATTCGTCATCGGCTTATCAAGTGGTACCAGCGGCAATAAAGGTCTCTACATCACACCTAAGGCGCTTACAAAACGACTCCCCTTTGTTTTTCTGGCAAGAAGCGGAATACCGCTGCGCTATCTGCCTTTTAAGATCCTGTTTATGTTGCGGGTTTTTTCCCAAGGTTTCAATGACATCAACTCTCCGTTTATCTCTCTAACCTACCTTTCGACCATGACTGAGGTCGATGAAATCATTAAGCAAATCAATCAGCGCAAAATCAATATCCTGATGGCTCCGCCCAGTTTATGCCGGTTGCTGATACCTGTTGCTCATCTGATCCACAAACCGTTGAAGATGATCGTAACGTACGCAGAGGTTTTGGAGAAAGAAGAGAAAAACCGCTTAGGCGATGTATTCGGATGTCGCGTCATCGAGATATATCAAGGCAGTGAAGGACAGTTTGCATCCTCTTGTTCCATGGGGAATTTGCATATCAATGAAGATTTAATCATCATTGAACTTTTGGATGAACATTACAATGAAATCTCGACCCCGCATATCGCGGCATCACACATGATCGTGACCAACCTTGTCAATGTTGCTCAACCTTTGATCCGCTATGAAATGAATGATTTGATCGTTCTGGACAAACCCTGTTCTTGTGGAAGCAATTTCCGCACGATTGAAAAAATCTTGGGGCGAAATGATGACATCCTTTATTTCAAGAAAAAAGATGGCTTAATTCAGCACATCTTTCCCGATCTTTTCAGCCGTTGGATCATCACTTCATCAGAAAACATCCGCGAATACAAAGTGATCCAACACTTGGACCACTCATTAACTGTATTATTAGATCCCATCACTACACGTGAGAAAGACGATTTGATCCGACAGGTCGAAAGCAAGTTAAGGTTTGAACTGTCAGCTTTTGATATCGAATGTCGGATGGATATACGCTGTGAAACGATTGCTTTACCGCTTAACCGCTCTAAGTTCAAGCGGTTTGAAGTAGACAAAGATATTGTCAAGGTTTAACCGCGCAGCCAATCGATCAACCGCGCAAACCAGTTCTTCTTGACTGTAACGACCGGAGTTTTCGGCGTATCGATCATAATGCGGTTTCGTGCTTCCTCAATAAAATACTCCTGGCTGCTCAATCTTTGCTGATCATTTTTGATCCGTTGATGGCGGCCATTTTTCATTAGTCGGTGCCCTTTGACATTATCGGTCATCATGATGTTCAATATACGAAGGATTTTCAGTTTGATACCTTTATCCATCACCAAAACAGCTACCTCGACTCGGCGAGAAAGACTGCGGGTCATAAGGTCCCCGGAAGATATCCAAATCTTGGCATCTTCTCCTTCACCAAAAGCATAGATGCGGGCATGTTCAAGAAAACGGCCGACGACATTGGTTACCTGGATATTCTCGCTCTTGCCTTTTACATTGGGTAAAAGACAGCAAATCCCCCGGATGATCAAATCGATTTTGACTCCGGCTTGGGACGCTTGCGAAAGTTTATCGATGATATCACGTTCAGATAGTGAATTCGCCTTAAAAATGATCCGTCCGGGTTGTCCGTTTTTAACTTTCTCAATCTCTGCATCGATCATATCCATCAGCTGACCCTTATACGCATAGGGAGCTACCCATAAAAGATTATAGGTTCCCTGAAGATTAGATATGGCCATATTCTTAAAGAAAGTGATTGCATCTTGGGCGATCATCGGATTTGCGGTAAACAAAGATAAATCTGAATACAGTTTCGCTGTTTTTTCGTTATAATTTCCCGTACCGATTTGCGTGATGTAGGAAATCCGATCCGCTTTTTTCAATGTGATCAGACAAATCTTGCCATGAACTTTGACTTCCTCAAACCCGTAAATCAAATTGCATCCGGCTTTTTCAAGCATCTCAGCCCATTCTATATTATTCTTTTCATCAAAACGGGCACGTAATTCAATCAAAACAGTAACTTCCTTGCCGTTTTGTGCAGCATCGCACAAATACTGAATGACCCGCGAGTTTGCGGCCAACCGGTATAAAGATATTTTAATCGAAACGACATCTGTCGAATTGGCACTTTCTTTTAAAAACTGAATGAACAATTCAAAATCATCGTATGGATAGAACAGCAGTAAATCCTGCTTCATGCAATAATCAAGCATCGAGATTTTCATCGATGCTGATTGAAACGGTGGATCTGTCAAATCCATCCGTTGCTTCGGAGACAGTTTATCAAGTAAATCAAAAATATAGTCAAATGAAATCGGTGAATGCTGGACAAAAATCTGCGTATCGTTCAATTTTATGCGATCCTTGAAAATACGTCTGATTTTCTCATCCAGATCCCCTTCAACTTCCATGCGGACCGGTGCCAAACGCGAGCGCTTTTTCAGAATCAACTTCATATGAACGCGAAAATCCAAATCGAAATCAAAACCTTCATCTTCCGGATGGATATCGGCATTGCGGGTGATCGATACGATACACGAATTGCTGACTTGATATTTATCAAAAACCAGCGGGAAGAAGTGCTGGATCACTTTTTCTGTTAACACGAAACTGATAGAATCCCTTGGCAAAAGAATCATCTTGTCCAAGGTGTCACTGACTGGGATCATCCCCAGAGTCATGATATTGTCCTTGTTTTTAACCATCGCAACAACGACTTTTTGCTTATTGAGCAAGTGTGGAAACGGATGGTGGCGGTCAATGACCAACGGAGACAGCAAAGGCAAAATTTTTCTCTTAAAAACATTTTCCAGATGCTTTAGTTCCGCACTGCTACACTCACTGATTTCGCAATGATGGATATCGTTGGCATTCAGCTGCATTCGCAATTGCGAAAAAACTTTATCTTTTTTCTCAATCAGTGGAATCGTCGCTTTATAAATCGCATCCAGCTGTTCTTTGATGCTCATCCCCGACTTATTGTCGATGGGTGGTTGTTTTAAGCGGGCAATATCGCTCAGACTGCCGACACGGATCATGTAAAACTCATCCAGATTGCTTTGAAAGATGGCCAGAAACTTCAAACGCTCCATCAAGGGAACCGTCAGATCTTCAGCCTCTTTTAAAACCCGGCGATTAAACATCAGCCAGGATAATTCGCGGTTTTGCGTAAATGATGTATCAAATATATCCATTTTTGTCATTATTCATCCTCTAAAACGCGGGAAAACAAATAACCCTCACGCACACCATAATCGCTGACCGTTATGAGTTGTCCACCGGAGCGTTTGACAGCTTCACTCAAAATCATCAGTCCGGGAATGATGGTATGAATACGGTCTGATACGTTTTGTAATATGATGTCCAATGCAACGCGATCGTTTGCACTGATGATCTTTAAAAGTTTTTTCAGTTCATTGGTCTCGATATCGTTGTCTGTATCCGCTCTTTCAAAAATCACTTGATTGAGTTTGCGTCCGGCACGCAGTGTACCACCTACCCCGCAAACTAAAAAGTAGTCTTTCTTAAAGATATGTTTAACTTTGTCCATCTCATCATTGATTGTTTTTTGAAGCAGTTTCTTCTCTTTTTTATCCGGAAGCAGCTGACTGACACATCTGCGATACAAACTCAGTGATCCGATGGGGATACTCACCGCATCAACGATTTTCTTATTCTCAAAAGTGACCAACTCCGTTGAACCACCGCCGATATCAATCAACATGCCATGATCCATCGGGATCAGCTTTGTCGCACCGATAAAATCCAGACGTGCCTCATCTTCACCGCTGATCAAATCAATCTTTACGTCAGCTTCCTTTTCGATGGTCTCAACTGCCTGCTTCGTATTTTCGATATTGCGAAGTGATGCTGTCGCAAATACCAGAAATTTATCGACCTTGAAATGATTGACAA
>PHAF01000121.1 GCA_002841605.1 Firmicutes bacterium HGW-Firmicutes-10
TCATCAATATCGACGCGAACCAAAGCATCCGGTATTTCAATATGTTTTCGGTATGCCTTTGCTAATGCATCTTGAAGAGCCGACAATATAATGTCTTTGGAAATGTTGCGTTCGCTTTCGATTGCCTTGACGGCAAGCAATAACTCTTTTACGTTCATCTGTACTCCTTCATTACAAAGCAACCGCTAAGCGAATAAGCGTGATGTTGCTTTTTTCTACTGTAATTTTTACTTTTTTCTGTTTGTCGCGATAAGCGATGATAAGGACACCATCTTCAAAACTCAGTAATTCTCCGCTGACTTCCGTTTTCTTGTCGACCGGTTTTTCAAAGCGGACAAAAACATTTGCGCCAATGACTGCCGAGATTTCCGCATCGCTGCGTAACTCCCGTTCGGCTCCGGCTGAACATACTTCCAAGTAATACTCAAAGGATATTTCATCACTTTTATCCAGTGCATCTGAAACATCATTGGACACCAATTGACAAGTATCTAAATCCATTGACCCGTCACTTCGCATGATAGCTACTTGTAAAATACGCATTTTCCCTTCATTGATCCATTTGCACTCATAACACAATACATCGTGCTTTGTCAAAATAGGATCGATCAGGGATTTGATGGACGAAATTGAAGACATAGTACCTCCTTAAACAAACACGAAGGAGTGGTCTTAGCCACTCCTAGTTTACTTCGCATGTATATTTTACTACAAGAAACGGTCAATTGCAAGAAATAGAACACTAAAACAGTGATAACTGATTCTCATCCTGCAAGTCATCCAATACACCCATGATCTCCATTTTGCGTATTTGTGTTCCGTTGATTTGTGTACGGCTCTGCAAATCTTCCTTTGACAGAAAGAAACACTTTTCACGCGCTTCGACGATCGAACGGGCAACGTTTTCACCCAATCCATCCAAAACCTTAAACGGCGGGATCAGGATACGCGAGTCTTTGGGGTGGATTAAAAACTCATCTCCCTGCGACAAGCGCAGATCGATATTATCGAAGCGGTATCCGCGCAAAGTCATCTCCAAGGCTACCTCCAACGTATTGTATAATTCCTTTTCCTTGTTAGTTACCTGAAATTTCGTACTGTTGTCACGCAAACGCTTGTCAATTTCAGTCAAACGTGCCAAGATTGCCTGACTTCCCTTGCGCATCACATCAATATCATAAGCATTACAGCGCAAAGTAAAGTAAGAAACATAATATGCCAACGGATGATAAACTTTAAACCAGGCAACCCTTACGGCCATGATGACATACGCAACGGCATGCGCCTTTGGAAACATATACTTGATTCGCTTGCAGGAATCGATGTACCACTGATCGATTCTATGCTGAAGCATCAATTCTTCCCACTCGGGTTTCAGTCCTTTGCCTTTTCGCACAAACTCCATGATATCAAATGCCTGTTTCGGTTTTAATCCCTTATGAATCAGATACACCATGATGTCATCCCGACACCCGATGACATCCGACAAATGATAACCATTCAATATGAGGTCTTTGGCATTATTTAGCCAGACATCCGTCCCGTGCGATAATCCCGAAATCCGCACCAAATCTGAAAAAGTCTGAGGTTTCGTTATTTTCAGGATTTCTCTGACAAATGAGGTTCCAAATTCCGGCAAGCCTACAGCACCGTTGGACTCCGTATAACTGCGGCTGTCGATATTCAACGTCGACAAATCCGAAAATACTGAAATAACTCTAGGATCATTCATCGGTATCGTCTTGGGGTCGATTCCGGTAACTTTCTCAAGAAGCTTGATCGCTGTCGGATCCACATGTCCCAGAATGTCCAGTTTTAAAAGATTGTCGTGCAAGTCATTGTAATCAAAATGCGTCGTTTTCCAGTCAGAAGTAGGATTGTTGGCTGGATACTGGACCGGTGTAAACTGATGCACATCAACTTCTCGCGGTATGACGATGATACCTCCGGGATGTTGCCCGGTCGTACGTTTGACACCCTCACACCCGCTCGCCAAACGAATCCGCTGAGCCTGACGCATATTGGTGTCTATGCCCTTCTCTTCACAATAGCCGCTTACATATCCAAAAGCGGTTTTCTGTGCTACGGTTCCGATCGTTCCGGCGCGATATACATTCTCTTCACCAAACAATACTTTCGTATAGGCATGGGCTTTTTCCTGATAATCACCCGAGAAGTTCAAATCAATGTCTGGTACTTTATCGCCTTCAAATCCAAGAAAAGTCTCAAAAGGTATATCCTGTCCGTCACCTTGCATCAAGGTAGCACAATGTGGGCAGAATTTATCCGGCAAATCATATCCGCTGCTTACTTTTCCGTCAAAATAGAATTCACTGTAACTGCACTGAGGGCAACTGTAATGAGGCGGCAGAGGATTGACTTCTGTGATTTGTGCCATCGTTGCTACCAGCGATGAACCGACCGAGCCACGTGAGCCAACCAGATAACCGTCCTCAAGCGATTTTTTTACCAATAGATGTGCTATGTAATAAATGACTCCAAACCCATTGGAAATGATTGCCGTCAGTTCCTTTGCAAGCCGCTCTTCCACCGGTTTCGGTAATATTTTTCCATATTGTTTATATGCATTCCTATAACAGACTTCACTCAGTTTGGCATCAGCACCTTCGATCGAAGGTGTGTACAAACCTTTTTGAATCGGATACACTTCTTCGACTTGTTCAAGCATCGATTGAGTGTTTTCGACTACGATCTTAAAAGCCGTCTTTTCATCTAAAAAACTAAACGCTTCCAACATTTCTTCCGTCGTTCTTAAGTGCTGATCCGGAGAAGTAGTATTCATCCGTCTTTGAGCATTGTATATATATAAGGGGTGACGAACGCCGCCGATTCCTTGGGCTTGTATATAAATCTCCCTGAACTGCTTTTGATCGGGATTTGCATAATGAGCATCTCCGGTTGCCAACACGGGAATATGCAGTTCATTTGCGGTTTTAATGATGTCACTTAAGATGCTGATCAGTCTTTTACTGGAAGAAATGGAATGCTGATCAATCAACGGCTGATAATTTGTGGGTGGCTGAACTTCAATATAGTCATAGAATTTCATCGCTCTCACCAGTTCCTGATGACTTTGATTGGCGGCAATTTCAAAAATCTCACCGTTATAGCAACTGGAACCAATCAGTAAATTGCTTCTGCGACGTGTTATTTCATCACGGATGATCCGTGGTTCGGCCATAAACTCATCTTCTTCTTTTTTGCTGTTTGCTTTACCGAAAAAAGCCAGATAGTCGGTATGAGACAGAGTAACGAGTTCAAAAAGGCTTTTCAATCCAACCTGATTTTTGGCTATGACATTGACATGATTCTTCATAACGCTTTTAAATACATCCGAATCCTGAACGTTTTGTAAATCTTCAACCGTTTTGCAGTTTTTGTCTCTGGCATCCTTTAAAAGATTAACAACGACCATACCTGCGATTTCGGCATCATAATCTGCCCGGTGAGCAACTTCCTCATCATAAGGAATTGCGTAATAACGGGCAACCTTGCCCAGTTTAAACGCTTTACGGTCTTTAATGAGCGCACGGGCACAGTCCAACGTATCGATGACCGTATTCGACAGAACAGCTCTTTTTTGTCGTTTCAGATTTTCATTGATAAAACGGACATCGAATCCCGCATTATGAGCGACCAACACGTGATCTCCAAAAAACTCCAGAATTTTGGGCATCAAAACATCAATGGTTAAAGCATTTTCGACATGTTCCTGACGGATATTTGTTTTTTCACTGATAAACGGTGGTATATCAACGGATGGTTTGACAAAAAACTGCAAACGGTCAATGACTTCGCCGTATCGGATTTTAACTGCACCAAACTCAATGATTTCATCATAGCGGCATGATAATCCGGTTGTTTCAAGGTCAAAGGCGACGATCGTCATTTCTTCAAGTATCTGTCCTTTGGGTTGATAAACGATTTTCAGCAGCGGATCGACCATGTTCATCTCAACGCCGTAAATCATTTTAAATGGCTGATTGGGATACTGTTTCTTTAGTCTGCTGACCGTGTACTGAGCTTTCGGGAATGATTGTACGACCATATGGTCGGTAATCGCTAATCCGCCATGTCCCAGTGAGAAAGCTGTTTCGACCAACTCTTCAATATCACAAACACCGTCCATTTCCGACATTTTGGAATGTGCATGCCATTCCACCCTCTTAAAGACGGCATTGTCACATCTAGAGACTGGTTTTTCCGAATAAGTGACATCATCCGATAATAAAACGACATCTTTGGCATACTGATCATATGTCGAACGACCTTTGACGACGATGACATCTCCGATCGACAACTTTTTGAACTCTTCTTTTTCTTCAGGTTTACGGGCATAGCGCTTAACAGAAATCGAATCCGTATCATCTGACAAGTAAATCAGCTGCATCATCTGATCACCACCCATAAAATCGCGGTTCTCAACTTGAAAAACAGTACCTTCAACCGAAATGTCATTGATGTTTTCTTGTATGTCTTTGATTTTGATCAGTGTGTAACTGCGTTTTTTACGCCGGAACTCTTTAAACTCTTTTTTAACTTCAACAGGTTTTGGTACAGATGCAGGCATATCGACTTCTATCGAATTACCGTTTCGTTCAACGATTTTGCTTCTGATGGGCAAGTGAATCCCGCATTGACTTAAAAATACATTCAAATCCGGCAATAACCGGTCAATATCGCTCTTTTGATGTGGCAATGGACATAAGCATTCGATTTCAAAATCAATCAGATTTAAGTAGGTATCATTAAGGATTCGTCCGTTGGGTATATATCCGGAATAATAGCGTACATATTGCTCGACTTCTTTGATTTCAATCTTTGAAGGTTCGCAGACGATTTGTAATTCAACATTTGAATGAGTTAACTTTATTAGTCCGTCCTGAATTTTTTTCCAAGTCAAAAAGGGTAAGGGGTGATCATTTTTCAACGTGATCCGCAAAATTTTGCGATTGACAATGAAAGCAGGCCTTTCCATTACGGCATTTTTAACCAGCTGTTTTTCTTCAGCGGTTAGTCCGATTTGTTCAACTACTTTATTAAACTGCAATGTTTGCAACTGATTCACATCCTTTAGACATTATCATATCATTTTTTTTCTTATTTTACAGTCTTGACAAGAAAAAGCCGGCACTAACCGGCATGTTCTTTCGTGAAATATTCAATAATTGACGCAGCTGCTTTTTTACCTGCGCCCAAAGCTTCGATGACTGTAGCCGCACCGGTCACAGCATCCCCACCGGCATATACATGCTCGATCGATGTCTGCTGATTTTGATCAACGTTGATTGTTCCCCATTTTCCGGTTTCGAGTTCTTTGGTACTGCGAATCAAAATTGGATTCGGTGAAGTGCCGATCGCAACGATGACCGTATCGGTTTCTATCTCAAAGGGAGCATCGGCCGTCGGTACGACCTTGCATCGGCCATCCGGTCCCGGATCAGTCAGTTGCATGCGTTGACATACGATCGAAGTGACCCTTCCCTGCTTGTCAGCTATGATTTTGACTGGGGCCGCAAGCAATTCAAAATCCACTTTTTCCTCCATGGCATGTTCAACTTCTTCCTGTCTGGCAGGAAGTTCATTAAGTGAACGTCGATAAACGA
>PHAF01000122.1 GCA_002841605.1 Firmicutes bacterium HGW-Firmicutes-10
GGATTAGTTTCAGCTCTCTTTATTTTTATTCAGTTTCGATTTAACATTTCTGAGCGTGTAATCGAATTTATGCCTTTCAATTTTTTCGTGATAATCTGGAGTATTTCCGCATACCTTGTGAGTCGATTTGTAGTGTTTGCCGTTAAGAGCGTTTTAACAAGAATCTACAGTTAAGAGGTATTCGATTATTGTCATGACAAAAAAAGCACTATTGTCTTTCTAATAAGACGATTGAAAAATTGAAAGGAAATATAATATGAAAATGGTGAAATTTACACAAAGTAATAAGAAAATTTTGTATTTAAGCGCTTTGTTTTCAGTGTTGCTTCTAGTTTTGATATGGGGAACAATGACATTTGTAAATGTCGATAACATGTTCTTGGGAGATTTGAAGAAGATTGTTGTGACAGATAACTCTACGGGAAAATCAATAACCATAGACAATCCAGAATCAATGGAGAAAGTGAGTTCCGTATTTTTCCCAAAGATTGGCTCAGGCGTAACAACGGCTGAAGGGACGGATATTATCATTACTTTTAATTATGAGCGCAAAGTGATCCAGTATAATTTTTTTGTAAGAAAGAATGACTACACCGATTTCTACAAGTACTCCTCAATTGACAAACCGATGTCTTATAATTTCAGTAAAAATGATAGTAAAATACTGGAAGAAGTTATTAAATTCACTCCTTGATTCACAACTTTTGCCCATTTGAGTGCAAGTTTTCAAATAAAGATGGTGTAAATAAATAGCAAGATTTGTAAGACTATGAAAATGTGTAAGGTTTCGTGAAAGTTCGCTAAACACTTTAATTTCTCTTAAACTTGTGATAAACTTTGTGCATGTTACGGAGGGAAGCTATGAATCGAATTTTCGGCTCAATAAAATCGAAGTAACAAATCTGGCAATGGCATAGGACGTTTACGCACCTATGTTTTTTGTTTCATCTGACGTATCGTTTTGTATATCTGTGGAAATATGGTCCGCAAGTCTCTACCTCCTTACCTTAAACAAGGAGACTACAAAACAAACATAGGCTTTTTTAGCTATTTTTGTTTTTCACAGAGACACCGCGACCGGTGTCTTTTTCATTGAAAGGAGCAATATATGGAGAACATTAAAATATCCGTCGTCATGGGATCATCGAGTGACTACACGACCGTTAAAGAAACGACCGCTTTGCTTGAACACTTTGGGGTCAGCTTTGAAAAGAAGGTCGTCAGTGCTCATCGAACACCGGAAGACATGGTCGAATACGCAAAAAGTGCTAAGAATCGGGGAATTGAGGTCATAATCGCGGCGGCAGGTGGGGCAGCGCATCTGCCCGGTATGATTGCCTCGCTGACCACGATTCCGGTCATCGGGATCCCGATTGAAAGCAAGGCACTGAAAGGTATGGACTCTTTGTTGTCCATCGTTCAAATGCCCGCCGGAATTCCGGTATTGACCGTAGCCATCGGTGTAGCCGGAGCGAAGAATGCGGCACTAGCTGCAGTTGCGATGTTGGCCGTGCATGATGAAAGACTATCCAATGCTTTACAGTCGTATCGCGATGAAATGGCGATCGCTGTAAGAAGGAGTGAACTGATATGAGTACCATCGGAATTTTGGGTGGCGGACAACTGGGATTAATGATGGCACAAGCCGCTAAAAAGCAAGGCCATCGAATCGTCGTACTGGATCCGGATGATCAATGTCCATGCGTGAAAATCGCTGATGTGTTTATAAGTGCGAAATATAACGATGAGAATGCGGTAAAAGAAATGGCCGAGCAATGCGATGTGCTGACCTATGAGTTTGAAAATGCGGATGCGCAGATCGTGTCACAATTTATAGAGAAATTCCCTCAGGGAAGCGATGCATTGACCATCTCTCAACATCGTTATAAAGAAAAGAAATTCGCGAGGAAACTTGGTTTGAAAACCCCTCATTTCTTCAAAATCAAAAATGAAGCCGACTTGTATCAGATCGTCAGTTTTCCAACATTGATCAAAACTTGCCGCTTTGGATATGATGGAAAAGGGCAGTGGCTCATTCGGGATATCGAAGATCTCAATGAAATCAAACTGGAATTTCCTGGGGAATATATCGCCGAGGAGTTTGTCAGTTATGATCGTGAAATATCGGTGGTCGTGGCTCGTTTCTATGATGGGACTGTGGCATTTCCACCCTTTGAAAATGTTCATGAGAAGGGGATATTGAGACAGTCGATGGTTCCCTCCGTTGTCAGTGAAGAAGTTGCGCGAGTGGCAATAGAAGCAGCAATCTCAATCGCAGAACAATTGGAATACATCGGTGTGTTAGCTGTGGAGATGTTTGTATGTGGAGATGAAGTGATTTTCAATGAGTTTGCACCAAGACCGCATAACAGCGCTCATCTGACCATTGAATGCGCCGATTTCAGTCAGTTTGACCTGCATATCGCCGCAATCACTCGTCAAACAAAAGTCGAACCTACCATGATCAATCATGGTGTCATGTTCAATATTTTGGGACAACATGTCGCCGAAGTTTTCAGTAAGCACGCAGCACATCCGGATGACCATGTTTATATTCATTGGTATGGCAAAAAGGAAACCCGTTTCAATCGCAAGATGGGACATGTAACTTTGGCTTCAATGGATAAAGTTGAATTAAACGAATTGATTGACCGATGGAGGATGTCACGATGAAGTTTCGCCTGTTTGTACAAAAGAGAAGCGATGTTGACTCCCTTTCTGCATCTTTAACTGAAAGTGTCAAACACCAGCTGTCAATCGACGCCGATGTCACCATTGTGAACGGATATGACATTATCGACCTTGATGAAAGTTATTTGGACGTTGCGATCGATCGGGTTTTTAGTGAACCGATGATCGACATCGTCTACTCGCTGCTACCCGAAACCTTTGGTACGGTGGTGGTCAAGGAACCTCTGCCCGGCCAATATGATCAGCGGGCGGACAGTGCTCAACAATGTCTCAGATTATTGGATGCGGATACCATAGCCATCGTCAAAACTTTTGAAGTAGCGATGTTTGATAAGGAGTTGAGTGATGAGGAATGCTCGGCTTTTATCCAATATTGGATCAATCCGATCGAATCTCGCCAGAAAGATTTAAATCAGGAAATGATGATTGAAGAAGAGATCAGTGACGAAGGGGAAACTCAAGGGTTTTGTGACTTCACGGAAAATCAGCTTAGACAATTTCTGATCAGTGAACAAGCCGCGATGTCGCTTGAAGATATTCAACTCATTCAACGTTTTTTCACAGATCATGAAAACAGAAATCCGACACGCACCGAATTTAAAGTGCTTGACACCTATTGGTCCGATCATTGCCGTCATACGACTTTTGAGACCGTCTTAGATGAAATCATCATTGACGAAGGACCTTTGAGTTTATCAGTTGAAGAAGCGCTGATTTTCTACCGCAACTTAAGAATATATACCAAAAGAGAAAACCGACCGGACACACTGATGGAAATCGCCACGATTTTCGCAAAAGCGCTAAAGGATTCACGCGTTGAAATCAGTGATGAAGTGAATGCCTGCTCCGTCAGAATCAATGTCGACACTGAGCAAGGTGATGAAGAATGGTTATTGCAGTTTAAAAACGAAACGCACAACCACCCAACAGAGATCGAACCTTACGGTGGTGCATCGACGTGTATCGGTGGTGCCATCCGAGATCCATTGAGTGGACGTGCTTACGTTTATCAGGCCATGCGGATCAGCGGATGTGGCAATGTCAAAGAAGAAATCGCTGAAACGATGGCAGACAAACTACCTCAACGGGTCATCGCCGTCAAAGCCGCCGCCGGTAACAGCGGTTATGGCAATCAAGTCGGCGTCGCAACCACAACCGTCAAAGAAATCTATCATCCACGCTATGTGGCCAAACATTTGGAATTGGGTGCGGTGGTCGGAGCGGTAAAAGCCGATCATGTACGACGACTGAAACCAAGTGCAGGAGATGTCATTGTTCTTGTTGGTGGCAGAACCGGTCGAGACGGTATCGGCGGGGCCACCGGATCTTCTATCGAGCATGACTCTACCAGTTTACTGACCTGTGCCGCTCAAGTTCAAAAAGGCAATGCGGTGGAAGAACGCAAAATTCAACGACTTTTCCGGAACCCCCAAGTCAGTTTGTTAATCAAAAAATGTAATGATTTCGGGGCGGGCGGTGTCAGTGTCGCCATCGGTGAACTTGCGGATGGGTTGACCATTGACCTATCGGCTGTTCCCACCAAATATGTGGGTCTCAATGCGACAGAACTTGCTATCAGTGAAAGTCAGGAACGCATAGCCGTGGTTCTTGATCCCAAGGATGTCGAACAGTTTCTAAATTTTGCCCGACAAGAAAACCTGGAAGCGACCGTGGTTGCGAAGGTGACGGATAGTAAGAGATTGATTATGAAATATCAAGATTCGGTAGTTGTTGATCTTGATCGGGCATTGATCGATACCCATGGTGTCCGGCAACATGCCAAAGTTAAAATATCTGCGGATTACTCGCCGGAAACAAGTGAAACCTTTAGTGAAGAATGGGCATTGTCCCATATGTCATCCCTAAACGTTTGTTCTCAGAAAGGTTTGATTGAACGATTTGATTCGACGATCAATGCCTTAACGGTTCTTGCTCCTTTGGGAGGCAAATATCAACTGACACCGTCGATGGGAAGTGTATCGAAAATTCCTTTGGAAAAAGGCGATACATCCACGGCATCGATCTTAACTTACGGATTCAACCCGAAACTAAGCGAACAAAACATGTTTATCAGTGCTCAAGGAGCAGTGTTGGAAAGCATAGCCAAAGTGATTGCTCTTGGAGGAAATATCAATGATATCTTCTTCTCATTTCAAGAATACTTCCCCAAACTGAAAAATGAGAATCAGTGGGGTGAAGTCACGGGCGCACTTTTAGGAGCATTGAGTGTTCAAAAAACATTTGGTCAAGCGGCCATTGGCGGCAAGGACAGCATGTCCGGATCATTTAAACATTTGGACGTACTTCCGACGTTGGTCAGTTTCGCTTGCGCTGTTACATCGGTTAAAAATGTCATTTCAAGTGAGGCCAAACAAAAAGGCAATCGACTTTATCTTATCCAAGTGAATCGACTGAGCGATGGAAGTTTCGATCTAAGAGACGCAAAAAACAAGTACCTTCATTTGGAAATGAAGCGTTGGCAAGGATCAATCATCAGTGCATCTGTTGTCAAAGAATCGCTATTCGCTTCGATCGTCGTTATGTTGATGGGCAATGATTTGGGAATCACCGTGAATACACCATTGTCTTTAAGTGATGATTTTGTGGGAAGTCTGATTGTTGAAAGTAATGATCCTCATCCGGAATGGATTGAGTTGGGTATAATAAACGACGACTATACATTTAACGGAATCTTGCTTGACCGTGATCAAGTTAAAAAAGCTTATCTTGGCGGACTAGAATTTCTATATCCGATCCATCATGGTGCTGATGAGACGGATGTAACGTTGCCGTCCATCGGTTATCCGATCGATACCTATCCTTTCGATGCTGTAGACGAAGTCCATGTGGTCATACCGGTATTTCCGGGAACCAACTGTGAAACGGATACGGCGCGAGCCTTTGAG
>PHAF01000123.1 GCA_002841605.1 Firmicutes bacterium HGW-Firmicutes-10
CAGGATGTTTGTGAAAAATTTCTGCATTTAAATTTAACCCTCCTTCTTTGTTTTTATGAATTCATAAGCTGTTTTTACGCAGTCACGCATTTCAGGGACGTCGTGCACCCTTAAAATATCCGCCCCGAATATTACCGATACCGCGGCGGCTGCCGCGGAGCCAAAAATCCGCTTATCCGGCGGCTTGCCTGTTATATTGCCTATGAATGACTTTCTTGAAGCCCCTATTAACACCGGGAATCCAAGTTTTTTAAATTCAACTGTATTTTTTATAATTTCAATATTGTCCTGCTGCGTTTTGCCAAACCCGATTCCGGGGTCCAGGATAATGTTGTCTTTTTTTATTTTAAGGAGGGTAATTATGCTCGATATTAAGCTGATCAGGGAAAATCCTGATGAAATCATTCGCAGACTTCAAACCCGTGGAGCTGATTTTTCTGTAATTCTTGAAATCGTGAAGTGGGATGAGGAACGCAGGTTGTTATTGACAGAAGTGGAAGCTAAAAAGAATTTCCGCAATGAATCGTCTAAGAGAATTGGACTTCTTAAGCGTGAAGGAAAAGATACGACTGACATTATGAAGGAAGTCGGTGAGGCTAATGACCAAATCTCCCAGTTGGATGCTAAAGTTGCTGAAATCGAAGAGAAAATACTCAATGTCATGAATGTTTTGCCCAATGTTCCACGTGAAACAATTAAAGTGGGGACGTCGGATGCGGATAACAAAGAAGTTCGTCGATGGGGCGAAGTACGTACATTTGATTTTGAACCAAAACCTCATTGGGACATCGGCACGGGTTTGGATATTCTTGATTTTGAACGAGGCGCAAAAATCACTGGTGCCCGTTTTACGGTGTATAAAGGTGCAGGAGCTCGTTTAGAACGTGCAATTATTAATTTTATGCTCGACTTGCATACTACAAAGCATGGTTATATGGAAACTTTGCCACCATTTATGGTAAATGCACAGTCGATGTATGGGACTGGTCAATTGCCGAAATTTGAAGAGGATTTATTCAAAGTGACTCCATTTGATTACTATTTAGTACCAACGGCTGAAGTTCCTGTGACAAATATGCATGCAAATGAAATTCTTGCATTGGATCAAATGCCGGTTTACTACACGGCATACACACCTTGTTTTCGTGCAGAAGCAGGAGCCGCAGGGCGTGATACAAGGGGAATCATACGTCAGCACCAGTTCAACAAAGTAGAACTTGTTAAATTTACAACACCTGAGACATCGTATGAAGAACTTGAAAAATTAACAAACAATGCAGAAGAAGTTTTAAAACAACTGAAACTGCCTTACCGAGTCGTAGAACTCTGCACAGGAGATATGGGGTTTAGCAGCGCAATGACATATGATATTGAGGTTTGGCTACCGGCTTTCGCTACTTATCGTGAAATCTCGTCTTGTTCGAACTTTGAAGACTTTCAGGCTCGTCGCGCGAATATTCGTTTCCGACGCGAGCAAAAGGGAAAACCTGAGTATGTTCACACGCTCAATGGTTCCGGTTTGGCAGTAGGCAGAACCGTAGCTGCAATTTTAGAAAATTATCAAAATGCGGATGGAACAGTCACTGTTCCTGAAGTATTACGACCTTACATGGGCGGACTAGAAATAATTGCAATTAATAAAAAATAAGGTATAATAAACATACTATCACAACGTTACCCACTGAACCAGGTCAGGGTCGGAAGACAGCAGCCTTAAAGTGGCTCTGACGTGTGTGATAGCTTTTATTTTACAAAAGGAGTCTTATGGACGATAAAAAATACATGGATCTGGCATTAGTGGAAGCTAAGATGGCATTTTCTGAAAATGAAGTGCCTATCGGTTGTGTTATTGAATATAAAGGTAATGTCATAGCTTCTTCACACAATCGAAAAGAGCAACTCAACCGAGCAACGGCTCATGCCGAGATATTGGCTATAGAACAGGCATGTTTGGCACTAAATGATTGGCGATTGGATGAGTGTACATTGTATGTGACATTGGAACCGTGTCCGATGTGTGCCGGAGCGATTTATCAGTCGCGTATAAAAAGAGTTGTTTTTGGGACGTTTGATTCTAAAGGAGGCGCATACGGCTCAAATTTTGACATGAATGCTGTCCCTAGACTTAATCATTACCCTTCAATAACCAGTGGCGTTTCAAAAGATGAGTGCAGCGAACTGCTCAAAGAATTCTTTCAGTCAAAAAGGCGAAAAAATTACGAATAAACCGAGAGGAGATATCTCCTCTTTTCTTTATAATGGGTATAAAAGTCGCAGGTTATGGTATAATAAATAAGACAACATTGAACATCAAAGGAGTAATCATGGAAGTTATCTCAGTGAGAAATCAACCTGAAACGGTTGATTCTGCTATCTCTTATATTCAGTCGAAATGGGCTAGTGAGCAAAGTAGGGAAGTATATCAAGACTGTATCTCGCATTCATTAAGCACCCCATCAGCGCTACCACGTTGGTATATATTGATGGATAAAGATTCGATCATCGGTTGTGCGGGCTTGATTACCAACGATTTTATCAGCAGAATGGACTTATATCCTTGGATTTGTGCACTTTACGTCGAAAAATCCTATCGTGGAAAGAATTTAGGTCGATTACTAATTGAAGCTGCGATAGCTGATGCCAAAGAAGGCGGATATGACAATTGCTATTTGTGTACCGATCATATCGGCTATTATGAAAAGTTCGGATTCTCGAGAATCGGAATCGGATATCACCCTTGGGGAGAAACATCCTCTATTTATCAGATCTCTACGCAGCGCACTATCTGAAATGAGATGACCAATCAATTTCAAATGCAAATGACTGATTTGGTATAAATTACACGGAAAGAAGGGTTTGTTATGGCATATAAAGCGTTATACAGAACATATCGGCCAACTTCCTTTGAGAAGGTTGTAGGACAGCAACATATCGTAAAAACCCTGCAGAATGCAGTTTTGAAGCATAAAATCGCTCATGCATATCTTTTTTGTGGTCCACGCGGAACTGGCAAGACAACTGTGGCGAAATTGATGGCTAAAGCGGTGAACTGCCCTGACAAAAATAAAGCACCATGTAATGTCTGTGACAGTTGCTTATCTATTCAAGCCGGAACTCATCCGGATATCATTGAAATCGATGCTGCCAGTAACAATGGTGTTGATGAAATAAGGGATTTGATTGAAAAGGTAAAATATTCGCCGATTGAAGGGAAATATAAAGTATATATTATCGATGAAGTACACATGCTCTCTCAGGGAGCTTTTAATGCTTTATTAAAAACTTTGGAAGAACCTCCGTCACATGTTATTTTTATTTTGGCTACCACAGAGCCCCATAAAGTGTTACCAACCATCATCAGCAGATGTCAACGCTTTGATTTTACGAAAGTACCTTTGGCTGAAATCGGTACAAGAGTAAGAGAAGTGCTAGATTTGGAGAAAATCAAGTATGAAGAAGGTGTTATCCGACTGATCAGTCAATTGGCCGAAGGCGGCTTAAGGGATGCCCTAAGTATTCTGGAACAGTGTATTGCTTATGCTCAAAATGATCTAAGAGTTCAACATGTGCATGATATTTACGGAATAACGACAGTAAACGAGAAAATTGACTTACTTGATGCCGTGTTTTCAAAAGACGTTGTTGCAATTCTTGATAATGTTCGCTTTATAAGTGAAAAGAGTTTCGATATCAAGCGCTTGACTTCGGATATGATTGATTTATTAAAAGAATGCATTATATACCAATACACCCGCGATGCTTCATTGTTACAAATTGCGACCGAAGATGAAGTTAAACACATCCTTTCAAAAAGAAACGCGAATGATTTACTGAAAATGATCGATATATTTATTGAAACTATGGATAAATACCGAAATGCCACCAATATCCACTCATATTTTGAGGTGGCATTGCTCAAGATGATGTCGATGGGTAATGAAACGGCTGATTATGTTGTGAAGACCGAGGCAAAAGTGCCTTTTGCAGATACAAAACTTAAGGCTGTTTTAGCTAAAGAAGAGGCGAAGCCAACCATTCAACCAGTAAAGTCGGTTATAGAAGATAATACAGAAGTTAGCGAAGAACCGGTCGTATTGGAGTCACATGAAGATGAACGCTTGTTACAACTGGATATTGCGAATGATGTTGCTGATGTAACCGAAGTTGAAGAGTTGCTTTTGAGTGATTTTGACATTGTCCGCTTTATGGTTGCCGGAGACAAGGCAAGACGCACAAATGAAGCGCAACTTTGGAGTCGATTGGATGACTACATCAATGAAATCGAGTGGGCTAGGGTAGCGCGTATGATTTCAGATGGAAATATTGTAGTGACTAACGAGCAATTTGTCGTACTGTCAGTGCCGTATGAAGAGGTAGCGAGAGAAATCAATGCTAAAGCCAATGAAGTCGCATTAAGGAAACTGATGATAGAGATCGTGAAGCAGCCTCGTAAAGTCTTTGCTATTACTAAAGATCAGGAAGAACGAACCATCGCCTTATTTAGAGAATTGTGGAGTGCGGGAAAACTGCCCGAACCAATGATTATCCATATCGAACCGTTACCTAAAGTAAAAAAACAAGAAGAAGAGGTCAGTGTTGATCAGCGGCTTGTGAGTTTATTTGGGGAAGGGAATGTGGATTTCATTCATGAGGAGTAGATATGTATCCCAAAATACTATTAAATCTTATTGAGGAGTTGAAAAAATTGCCTGGTGTAGGTGCAAAAACTGCAGAGCGTTATGCGTTTGAAATTATTGATCGTGACCATCAGGATATAGAGGCATTTGCCAATGCGTTGCTGAAGATTAAAGATGGATTAAAAACATGTACGATTTGCGGAAATATTACAGAAGAAACTTATTGTGACATTTGCAAAGATAAACATAGAGACAGATCAGTGATTTGCGTGGTCAGCCACCCGAAAGATATCATTGCAATGGAAAAAATGGGTGAATTTCATGGTGTGTATCATGTGCTTAACGGAGTTATTTCTACATTTAAAGGAATTTTGCCCGAAGATATCAATATTGAGTCTTTGATTAAGCGCGTAGATGAACATGTCACTGAGGTTATCATTGCGACCAATCCTACGATCGAGGGAGAAACTACGGCTCTCTACATCGCAAAGAAACTTCAATTAAAAGAAGCTAACGTTACTCGTTTGGCGTCTGGTCTGCCAATGGGCGGACATTTGGATTATGCCGATGAGATGACGTTGATAAAAGCTATGGAAGGCCGAAAGAAAATATAGGAGGAGCCATGAAAACAGACATTCAAATAGCCCAGGAAAACGTAATGGAGCCAATTGAGCGAATCGCTCGTAAGGCAAAGATTGACAATGAGTATTTGGAACATTACGGGAAGTACAAGGCAAAAATCGATTTGAGGATAATGGAAGGATTGACCAATCAAAAAGACGGAAAACTTATTTTGGTCACATCGATCAATCCTACAAAAGCAGGCGAAGGCAAGTCAACAACGACTGTTGGCTTAGCAGATGGACTGGCCAGACTCAATAAAATGGTTATTGGAGCACTTAGAGAACCTTCCTTGGGTCCGGTTTTTGGTGTTAAAG
>PHAF01000124.1 GCA_002841605.1 Firmicutes bacterium HGW-Firmicutes-10
TTGATCAGATCCATGATTTGAAGATAAATCGGCTTTGTGGATTCAAAGAGTTCCATGCGATCTCCCTTCTGTGTTAATGTATTAATCACTTAATACAATAATACAACTATTTTCGAAATTGTCAACAAAAAAAGAGGAAATTTTTATTTTTCCTCTTTAGCTAAAATTTATCGTTGATTCTTACGGTTGAACTAACAAGCCACGACTTTGAAGATAGTTTTCAACAGCATTCCGATATTCAATATAGTTAGATTTTTCGACACCCAAGAAACTTGCACGAAGACCCATTAATTTAGCAACGTCAGAAATATAATTGCCTGACTTGTCATATTTCGGACTGATTCCTGCTGCTTTTAATAATTCTGCGGCAATGGCTGCTGCCGCTGGATATTCAACAACTATCGTCATCTGAATAACAACGAATTCTTCTGTATCTTCAACATCCGGCCATAAATTATCACTACCAGTAAATCCAACTACAACCTTAACAACATATGTACCCACATCATACAGATTAAAGGATAGTGCATCAGTAAATGTGATTTTGTCATTTACTGAAGATATTGGAGGATCGAGAATTACACTGTCTTTCGAAACGAATGCACCAGCGTTTTTAGAAACTAAAAGTTCATAACTTTCAACTCTACCTTGATTTGCATCGGAGCGGAAATTCACTTCAAAGGATACGTTAACAGTATAACCTGCTGCTAATTGCTCCGGAGTCAAAATCAAATCACTGATTGGGCTAATGGTTACTGATTCGACAAATTGATCAACAGGAGCAGCTGCTACTGAAACAATCAATGATGTGACAAAAAACAAACTAATGATTAATTTAAAGATATTTTTCATTTTGTCCCTTTCTTATGTATTTCTACATTTATGATTCCCCACTACAAAATTAAACGAAATTCTAATAATGCCCCCCTTTCGACCCACCTAAGATTAGGAGCTAAAAACATTCTAACTCAAATAATGGTTTTAAACTCCTTCTAGTAGTCAAAATATATCATCTCTCAGTTAGTTTTCGGTTAGAAATTCAAAAAAAAACAGGATTCATTTGTTAAATCCTGTTAATTACTTTCAATCAAAGAGGATACAGACGGGTTCTGGGACATAAACATCCCTTTGAAGCAATGACAGCTTTCCGGTGGTAATGTCTCTTCTAAATAATGTAAGCGTATTGGATTCCATATTCCCGACAACCAGATATTCATCATCCGGACTCAAATTGAAATCCCTGGGATGAACACCTTCTGTGGAGACATTTTGAATCATCTTCACAAACCGTCCATACTCCATCGTTTCAAATACACTGATCGAGTCATGACCACGGTTGGACGCATAAATGAAATTGCCATCTTTGGTGATCCGGATGGCCGCTCCCCACTTCTTATCATCCTCACCTTCCGGTAAAAGACTCTTCTTACTCATCAATTCAAAACCGTTTTTATCCAGTTTCAATACGAGCAATTCACTGCTTAACTCGGTCAAGACATAGATATAGGGTTCTTCCGGATGTACGACCAGATGGCGCGGACCGCTTCCCTTTTCACAACGGAAGTGGTGTAAAAAGGATAACTTATTATTTTGTCCGATCGTATAAGCATAAACGGCATCCAATCCCAAATCACACACAAAGACCAGATTATACCGAGCGTCATACATAATGAAGTGAGCTCTTGAGCCTTTTTCAAAGTTGATTTTTTGAATGTGCTGAAGTTTTCCGTCAAAAGTGAACACATCGACACAACCCTTATGATAGTTGGCTGTCATGACGACGTTTCGCTCCTTGATCACAGACACATAGCATGGCGGTGATCCTTCTTCGGTGAACTGATCGACCAAGACCGATGCCCGAAAAGCAGCAATACCACCCTTTTCACCATCCTTAACGACCGTAAACAACGTATCCCGCATCTTCGCAAGATAAGTCGGACTGCCGATTTCATGAATCATGTTGATGTTCCACAATTTGTCATGAAGTTCGATGGTATAAACTCCCTTGCTCTCATTTTTTGTATAGGTTCCTACTGTAATTTTCATAATGGTACCTCCATTTCAATCATAGTCAACAACGGTGACATAAGCAAGCGAAAAGAAAATGAGAAAAAGAAAACTGCACTTAATTCAGTGCAGTTAACGAATTATTTCTTGTTTTTTGCCTTCAATGCCGAATGAGCCGCTGCTAAACGAGCAATCGGTACACGGAATGGAGAACACGAAACATAAGACAGACCGGCATTATGGAAGAATTCGATCGAACTCGGATCGCCGCCATGCTCACCGCAGACACCGACTTTCAAGTTAGGACGAGTTTCTTTACCCAGTTTTGTAGCCAGGGATACAAGTTTACCGACACCTCGTTGATCTAAACGGGCAAATGGATCTTGTTCGTAAATCTTCTTATCATAATAATGTGTCAAGAAATTGGCAGCATCATCACGTGAGAAACCAAAGGTCATCTGAGACAAGTCATTGGTACCAAAGGAGAAGAACTCAGCTTCCGTAGCGATTTCATCGGCCAACAGAGCTGCCCGCGGGATCTCGATCATCGTACCGACCAAGTACTTCAAATCAATTCCGCTCTTGGCGATCAGTTCATCCGCAACGCGAACGACGATGTCCTTGACATACTTCAATTCCTTCACTTCACCAACCAACGGAATCATGATTTCCGGCAATAACGACCATTCCGGATGTCTTTTACTTACATTGATTGCAGCTTCGATGACAGCTTGCGTTTGCATTTCAGCAATTTCCGGATAAGAAACTGCCAAACGGCATCCACGATGACCCATCATCGGATTAAATTCATGTAAAGAAGAAATGACATTCTTCAACTCTGAAACTTCAAGTTTCATCTCAGCAGCCAAAGCGACGATGTCCGCTTCTTCTGTCGGCAAGAACTCATGCAATGGCGGATCCAAATAACGGATCGTGACCGGACGGTCTTCCATCGCTTCATAAATACCTTCAAAGTCTTCGCGTTGCATCGGCAATAACTTCGCTAACGCTTTGCGGCGTTGTTCTTCGGACTTCGAAACGATCATCTCACGCATCGCTTTGATACGGTCGCCCTCGAAGAACATATGTTCGGTACGAACCAGACCAATACCCTCAGCCCCAAAGGAAACAGCTTGACGTGCATCTTTCGGAGTATCCGCATTGGTACGGACTTTCAACGTACGGAATTCATCAGCCCAAGCCATCAATGTTCCAAAGTCACCGGTAATCGATGCCGGA
This sequence comes from Firmicutes bacterium HGW-Firmicutes-10, assembly GCA_002841605.1. GTDB lineage: Bacteria > Bacillota_I > Bacilli_A > Erysipelotrichales > Erysipelotrichaceae > UBA2227. The sequence continues at coordinate 3,247 of PHAF01000124.1, forward strand.
ACGGTTTTGATTGCTTCACCGTAAATCTTACCGGTAGAACCATCCAAGGAGATATCATCCCCTTCATTAAACGTTCTGCCACCCAAGACAAACGACTTCTTGCTTGTAAACTTAATATCACCACAACCGGATACACAGCAAGTACCCATACCACGGGCAACGACCGCTGCATGCGATGTCATACCGCCGCGAGCCGTCAAGATACCTTGAGATACATGCATACCTTCAATGTCTTCCGGAGATGTTTCTAGACGAACCAAAATAACTTTTTGACCACGGTTGGTCCACTCAACGGCATCTTCTGCCGTAAAGACGACTTTACCGGTCGCTGCACCCGGAGATGCCGGCAATGCCGAACCTACCGGAACAGCTGCTTTGATTGCGGCCGGATCGAATGTCGGATGCAACAAAGCATCCAATTGCTTCGGATCGACCTGCAAGACAGCTTTTTCCTTAGTGATCAAACCTTCTTCAACCAAATCAACCGCGATTTTCAGTGCAGCGGCAGCTGTGCGCTTACCGTTACGTGTCTGAAGCATAAACAGTTCTCCGCGTTCAATGGTAAATTCCATATCCTGCATGTCTCTGTAATGTTCTTCCAAACGGTTGCAAATAGCCACAAACTCATCATAAGCATGAGGCATGATGTCTTTGAGTTCTTCAATGGTCTTCGGCGTACGGATACCCGCAACGACGTCTTCCCCTTGAGCATTCATCAAAAACTCACCATACAACTTGTTTTCACCGGTCGATGGATTACGGGTAAAGGCAACGCCTGTACCACAATCTTCACCCATGTTACCAAATACCATCATTTGCACATTGACAGCCGTACCCCAGTTGGAAGGAATGTCATTCATGCGACGATAGTAAATAGCACGCGGGTTGTTCCACGAACGGAACACAGCGGTAACCGACTCAACCAGCTGTAAGCGCGGATCAGACGGAAATTCAAAACCTTTATGTTTTAAGAAATAAGCTTTGAAACGGTTGACCATTTCCTTTAAATCATCGGCAGAAAACTCAGTGTCGAGCTTTACGCCTTTTTCATGTTTCATCTCATCGATGATGTGTTCGAAGTTGTGTTTTGGCAGATCCATAACGACATCCGAAAACATTTGGATGAAACGGCGATAAGAATCATAAGCGAAACGCGGATTGTTGGTCAAAGCCGCAAAGCCTTCAACGACCACGTCGTTTAAACCAAGATTCAAAATCGTATCCATCATCCCCGGCATCGAAGCACGGGAACCGGAACGAACCGAAACCAACAACGGATTGGTCGGATCACCGAATTTCTTACCCGAAATTTCTTCGAGTTTTGTCAAGTAAGCAAAAATTTCATCTACGATTTCCGGTGCAATTTGTTCCTTGTCGTCATAGTAACGGGTACAAGCTTCTGTTGTAACAATGAATCCATGGGGAACAGGCATTCCTAAACTGGTCATATCGGCCAGATTAGCACCCTTACCACCCAAGAGCTCACGCATTTTACCGCTACCTTCCGAGAATAAATACACATATTTGTGACTCATATTTCCTCCTTAGGCAAAAAGCCAAACTTTCATACGCACAATATTATACTAAAATTTCCCTCGATTTACTACTGTAAACACCGTAAATCAAGCCAATTCCGACAAACGCGCCTCGACAATTTCCAACTGACGGCGATATTCGGCTAACTTTGCCTTTTCACCCTCAACTTTCACAGCCGGAGCCTTATTTATGAAATTCGGATTGGACAACATGCCCTCACCGCGCTCGATTTCACCGATCAACCGCTTCTTCTCACTGCTCAACTTCTCCTGCTCGGCTGCCCTATCGATAAGTCCCTCACTCGAAAGAACAAGGGATGCTTTCAATACCGGCAATACCATCGAATCTCCCTCAACAGACGGAACTATGGTCAGATTGACCATCTTCTTAATCACGGAAGCGATGGCTTGTGAAACAACAGACACCTGATCATCAACGACGATCTGGCCCTTAAGTTCGATTGCATACTTGATGCTCTTGCTCAAACGCAGTTCACGAACGGTTGAAATGATGCTGATGAGCTGTTCGATTTGCGCCATATCCACCTTCTCAACAACAAATGGTGTCGGCCACGCACTGACACAACAAGCTTCATCACTGAGCTGAGCATAGATTTCCTCTGTGACAAAAGGCATAAACGGATGTAACAGCTTGATGATGGCCTTCAAACTGACATACAGCGTAGATACACTGGCCAGACGGACATTGGCGTCTTCACTGTTTAACCCGGGCTTGCTCAACTCGATATACCACGAGCAGAAATCATCCCAGAC
>PHAF01000125.1 GCA_002841605.1 Firmicutes bacterium HGW-Firmicutes-10
TCTCTTATGAGAAGAAGGATCGAGCATACTTGGCTGTTTTAGAGATTAATAATCCGCTCGGCGACGTAGACTTCTATGCAATGGAGATTGCCGCAACTTCAATATTAATGGAAATGAAACGCCGACTAGCGATAAAGAGCATCGAAGAAAGAAACATAAACAATTTCATTTATGATTTAATTTATCAAAGCGATAAAAAAGAAAAGGAAATCCTTCACGAGGCCCACTCCTTGGATTTGATTTATACTGCTCATTACGCAACGATCATTATTGAATTCAAGTTGTTGGGCGAAGATTCTGGCAAGAATCGATCATTGGAGTATTTCTCCCCATTACAAGACGAATTGATCTTCAATTCAATTGTTAAATACTTTAAAGAACTAAATGAGCGGAACACGATAGGACAACTCGGTACATCAGTCATTGTACTGTACAGTTTCTCGAACGACACAGCTTCGAATGCCGATACTGTGAAATGCGTCTGTGATAAACTTCGGCAGAACTTTTCGTTAGACTATCCTGACCACATCATCCAAGTCGGTGCGGGAAGCATTTGTTCTGGCATTTTAGGAATGTCCGAAAGCTATAATGATGCCCGAACCGCTTTGACATATGGCCTTCGAACTTTTGGGAGATCTTCGTTCGTGATTCAATACAACGATAATAGCCTCTTAAAAATTATTAGCTGTTTAGAGGACTCAATAGATATTCGTTCACTCATTCCAAAGGTACTATTCGACATTATGGACTATGATCAGCAACACCATTCGGATTTCTTGAATACTTTGTCCAACTATCTGAACAATAACTGCAACGCCTCTGAAACTGCAGCCCAGATGTTTGTGCACAATAAAACGATCCAATATCGACTTGATCGTATTAGAAGTTTGTTTCATCTCGATTATAATGATTGCGATGAACGTTTTGGCCTTACGTTTGGCGTAAAAGCCTTGAATCTATTGGACAATACAAAATAGTACAGCATTTGCTGCACTATTTTGATTCTTACGACATAATAGTTTATTTGATTTTACGTTTATAGATAGGCATGCTAGGAGGACAGAAATAGCTCAATGGACGACCTTGTGCATCATATTCCTGGAATAATGACAAGTACTTTTCAAACACTCTCTGAGCCTCCTTTTTCAGTGCAGGCTCATCTATACCGATCACAACTCTGTCTTTCATGCGTGTGATGCCATCAATAATTGTATGTTTTACATTGTTCCCGACACAACTAACCAAAAGTGTCCTGATAGGGTCTTCATATGGGCCTACACTCAGATCATCAAGATCCACAACAATAATGTCGGCTTTTGCTCCTACTGATAAGTTGCCAATATCGGTTCTCCCCAAAGCTTTAGCACCGTTTATGGTTACGGCGTTGAAGATCTCTGCTGCGGACGTCTTTGGATAGTCTTGTTCAAGCTGAAAGGCATCCGTGATCGTGCTATCTTCCCCGTACCTGGAGAATAGTATCCTGCACTCGCACAATCGGTCGATATCCCATGCCAATCGCATATTCTGTATCATATCGGTAGGTTGCGCATCGGTGCCGATCGTCAGATTTATCCCATAAGATTGATATTTGGCAAAGGAGAACAAGCCTGCGCCATAATTGATCTCTGCTATTGGTGTGTGGATCACCGTTACACCGTTTGCTGCAAGCTTTTTTAATTCGCTGTCCTTAACCGTTAAGGCATGGGGAACTAAAAGCCTTGGATTCAGCAGTCCCAATTCTTCGAACAGATCGATGGTTGTCTTTCCAAATCGGGGCAAAGTATACTTCCATTCGATATCTTCTTCGCATGCATGGAGCCGCATCGGCATATCCATTGCCTTTGCTTCATCCATAGCTTTCTTTAGTATTTCTGTATTGGTGACAGCAATTTGGCACGGATTGAGAAACGTTCGTATGCGATCGTTGTTTGCTCCATTGAATTGCGTGCAATAGCGGATTGCATCATCGAAGCTTTCTCGTTCTCTGGCCGGATCATCCGGCCGATCCCTTTCTGCCCTGGATTTAAAGCTAGGCCCTAAATAAGCTCTAATTCCCATTTCCTTCGCCGTCTGTGCCATGATTTCAAACTCATGATACGATTGTCCCCATCCGTGAAATTGCTCTCCGGCGATTGGCATGGCGGTAGTAATTCCGTTCATGATTAATTGGGCCATCGAATACTTTTGCCGGATATAAAAATCTTCATCAGTGTATGGATCTCTTGTCCTGAATTTTTCATTCGGCTCCCAGGTGGATCCAGCCTTTGGGAATTTATGAAACAGCGCAACATCAAAGTTTGCATGATCTGTATCGATGTCGGCTTCTAAATCGATAAACCCCGGACTAATGATGGATAACCCAACATCCCAATATTCGTCATACATTCCGGAATAATCATGCCCGACAAATATTACTTCGTCACCTTCATACACGACGTCGCCATCTTCATAAACCACATGCTGGGTACCATCAAAGCCAATGACAAATTTTCCGTGCAGAAGTGTTCGCTTATTACTCATCAGTCACCTCTTTACATAAGTACGAAGCCAAGAATCAAGTATGCGATCGCACCAATCGCAGTTGGCGCCAGGATCAAAGGAATAGAGGTTCTTGCGTATTCGAACGGCTGTACATTACATGCTGCGCATGTCAGAATAGCTGCATCTCCGTAAAAACAGGCATGGCTACCGAATGCAGTCCCTGCAATCAATGCGCCTCCAATCATGAATGGATCCGCTCCGACAGCTTGTGCAAGTGGCATTATTATTGGGAAGGATACGGTTGCCATAGCCCAAGGGCTCGCCGTTGCAAAGGATAACCCACTCAATACCAAGAAAGTAATCAATGGAAAAAGCGGACCGCTGATCAGCGGGGTCACGGTATCCAAAACATAGGGTGTCAAGCCCATTTCCTGGTTAACCGCATTCAGTACAAACGAACCTGTCATTGTAATCATAACCACTGCCATGCTTTGCAGCCCTTCCGGGACGGAGTTTAAGAAATCGAGCGGCTTCAAAATTTTTCGCGGTATATAGATGATTGCGCACGCGATCAGTCCGGCAAAGATGCCGAGCATTACATCATTCTTCACCAGCGCAACCACTGTCAAAGCTAAGATCGGTATCACAAAATTCAAAGCTCCAGTCTTCTTGATTTCTTCACCGACCAATTCATCTTGATGGGTTTCGTGGTAACCCGGGGGAAACACTTCACCCGTTGTCTCAGCACGTTCGATTGCTTTTTTCATGGGGCCATAAGTTGGAAGTATTTTTAATGCGAACAGGGGTACAATTATGACCGCAGCCCAAGCATAGAACATATATGGTATGGATGCAATATATGCTCCCAATCCTGTCCCATTTTTGGTTACACCAACCAATTCAAATTGGGATGCCATATACACTGCCCAAGTAGACACCGGGACGAGCAAGCAGACAGTTGCTCCAGTGGAATTTACAACATATGCGAGGAATTCTCTGGGGACCTTGAACTTATCGGTGATTTTCCGCATGGCTACACTTACACCAAGGCAATTGAGGTAATCATCTAGGAAAATAGCAATTCCCAATAACCAGGTAATAATTAATGATGTGCTACGTGTTTTCGCAAACTTCGCGCTTAGATCCGCAAATCCCAACGCGCCGCCAGATTTTTCTAGAAGCAGAATAAAAATGCCGATGACTACAAATAGTACATAATACCAACCCAAATCACCCGCAATCGTGGTCAACGAATTGATCCAGTTGATTAGGAAATTGCCAGGATCGATGATAAGATAGCCGATGATTCCCCCGAGAAGTAACGGTTCAAATGATCTTCTTGTAATGACCGCAACTACGATAACAACGGTCACGGGGATCAGACTTACAATTCCATATGTGTCCATTCTATACCTCCTTAAAAAAGTGATAACTAATCGCCTTTATATTCAACCCCAATATAATCTTTGACTTTTCCCCACCCCAGGCGTACGGGCTTCGTAAAGGCTTGGATTCCGGCTCTCTGGATCGTTTCTTCAGAGGCCATTGTTGCCTCTTCTATGATTTGGTTTTCGTCCACATGATCTGTCCTTCTGCCAACCATGCGCAGCATACCATCCACGACCACATCCATCACGTCGTTTGCAACGACCGAGTATGCGATGCGATCGATAAAGAGATTGGGATTCACCGGTGCCAAATGTGGTTGATTCATATTGATGGTTATGACATCCGCTTTCTTTCCGACTTCGAGGGATCCGATCTCGTCATCCCACCCAATACATTTCGCCGCATCGATCGTAACCATTTCCAAAAGCTTTTCCGGCGGCAGATAGTAGTAATCGCGCAACACTGTTTGATGCAAAGTCTGGGTTTTTCGCATGGCCTGGAATAAATCGTATGTCACATTGGGTGCCGTTCCGTCTGAACTGATTGCAACCGTCGTACCAAGTTCCATCAATTCAATGATCGGAGTTCTTTCATGGAAGAATTCATTCCAGGGAGTGCAGCTAACATTTGTACCAGTTTCCGCCAGCAACTTTGTTTCGTCGAAGGATAATCCTGTACAATGTTGCAAATGCACATCTGGTCCTAACAATGCATTCTCCTTGTCTTCTAGTGCCATCCGGATCATACCTCCAAATGCGTCCGAATGGATCCTTGTATTATACTTTTTCGCAATTTCACGAATTCGTTTAGCTTGGTACTTGTCATGTTCAGTCAAGGGGCGAACCATATCAGCAGGCGTTGCACTTGATGGATTCACGGATGTTACTATAACGAACGGTGTCACAAAGGCACGAGTCATATCATCATTCGCATGATGCAGCGCTTCAATGACCGATTCAGTTGACTGTAACACGTCGTTGTACTCGACCATCTTGTCTACTCGCTTACCTTCGATCCATCTGCTGAAACTATGCGGCCAGGGAGGGTTGCAGGGCCCAGTGCAAACGATGTCTCTGATTCCAACCTCGAAGTAGCCTCTCGAATGGTTCATGGCGAATATCGGGTCATCCGCCCGTGGCATTGACCCCAAAACGCTTACACCCGTTGTGATTCCCGATTTGAGTCGTTCCAATGCGGCGAGCTTTCCATCATAATACCAAAAATCATCTGTTACGGCGTGTTTGTAAACGTCCGTGAGTATCGTCATCCACATAGAGTCATTTCCACATGCCACGCCTTTTAGCAGGCTGTGCCCTCCGTGACCATGTGCATCAATCAAACCAGGCAATAACACGTGATTTTTTCTTTCTAGCACCGTCTTTGCTTGGTATTTGCTTTTCAGTTGGTCAGTTTTGGCAACTTCCAAGATTCGTCCCTCATGGATCGCAAGCCCCGCATCATGGAGGATCGTTCTTGCTTTATCCATTGTAATAACGGTTGCTCCGGTTATAATCATGTCAATCATGGTGGCCTCCTTTCCGTGCCGTGATCATTTTTCCATATCCTTCGGGAGCTTGAATCGTTTGGCCATCGTATACGATTGTTCCACGAACAATCGTTGTTTCAACACATCCTTTAATTTTCCGGC
>PHAF01000126.1 GCA_002841605.1 Firmicutes bacterium HGW-Firmicutes-10
GCCCATTCCGTTGAAAATTGCGAATGCAGATATCATAGCAGTAACCGTTCTTTGACTCAACCCGACATAATCCGTACCAATGCCAAAGGTCAATCCGATCAACATTAAACCAATCATCGTTCCGATGATAAAGTTGATGTACAAACCTAAGAAGTGTTTCGATTTTACCATTTCGCTCGGAAGAAAGTTATCTAGATTTCCGTTTTTGTTTTGAATATTATCAAAAACTTCTGTCTCCTTTTCGGTTGGATAACGAAAAGGAATAGCCAATATGGGGATCAACACAGCGTAGGCCAGTCCTAAGTATAAAAAAGTATTCATAACACCAAAATTGCTGATCAGATTTCGAACGATTGGCGCAACGACAAGAGGCGACATTCCAAATCCGATAAGAACCAAACCAACCGCAAATCCTCTTTTATCAACAAACCACTTTGCCACTACATTAATAATGGCACCATAAGCAATACCGACACCTGCACCGGTAATCATCCCATAAGTCACAACTAAATGTGCAACTCCTGTAGCGAAGGTGGATAAGATCCATCCCAAAGAAACTAAAAAACCACCAAAAATCAACAAAATTCGTGGATGAATTTTTTCTATCACTTTTCCGCTCAACAACATAAACAACGCATAGAACGCCAAAGCTGCCATGTACGGAAGACCGCTTTGAGCAGAGCCGAGACTAAATAGTTCTTCTAATGAGCTTCGAAAAATACTATATGAATAAACGGTGCCCAGTAGCATCATAATGATAATTCCGTTGAGTATATATATCCATCGAACTTGTTTATTCATACGTTTTCCTCATACATTTCATGTAAATTAATATACATGTTTTTTCAGAAATCATCAACGACCTTAATCATTTTTTCAATGGTGTGACTCTTTATAAAAAACCTTCTTTGTCAAGTCGTGGAAGTCCAACGATGAAAAAAAGTTAAAAAAGAACCGTTTCCGGTTCAGTTTCTTAAACATGTTTTTATCGAGTGATAATCTTGTTTTTACTTGTCAACGATACGATCAGCCAACCCAGCAAATAAGTGACCAGAATGACCGAAGTCATCACGACCATGATGACATAGCCCAAGGCAGCCCAACCGGTCGTATCTTGTGGAGCCACAAACAACAACATGGCTAAGAAGAACAATACCAGACCTACCGGCAGAATCAGTCCAAGTTTGTAACTGAAACGCGTATATTTTTTAAGTAATGTGATAATTGCGAAATAAGCGGCGCCGATGAGTACCGGCCAGATGTAAACGGCTAAACCTTCCATAAGTACCTCCTTCAAGGTGTTTTTTAATTAAACAATACCAAAGACTAATCTCACTTAATATACAACTGCTTCCCTTTACGCCTTTTTACTGACTAGCGATACGACAAACCAGCCCAACAGGTATGTAGCTAAGATTACGGACATAACGATCGACATGATGATCATTGCCAACCCAATCCAACCAGATGGGTCTTGTGAAGCTATTACCCAGAAAATTGCTAGAAATATCAGAATTAAAGCCAATGCCAGAAAGAAACCAAATTTATAACCAAAGCGTGTGTATTTTTTAAGTAATGAGATAATTCCAAAATAGACTGCACCGATAAGTACCGGCCAGATGTAAACAGCTAAACCTTCCATAAATACCTCCAACAAGAAGAATTTTTCTTCTGAGGTAACTGTATCATATATATTAGTACAGTTCAATCAATTTTATCTCAAAATCCCATATTTTTCACTAATTTATCACATTAATCGCCATTTTCCTCGTGTGGTTGTGAAATCCGGTCATGAATGATCCAAAAAACCATATAGACAATGACCGTCAAACCACTCAAACGCCATGTAATCAACGGATCAACGGGATTGAAAGTAAAAAACGGTGTTTCATTTCGCAGGTTGGAAAATGCGATCATGAAATACCAAATGAGTACCATACCACCATGCCAGATTCTCAATTTTGATTCTTTGCCTAGTTCATGAACGATCAAAAAATGTCCGCCGCCGACAACCAACGGTATGATTAAGTACCAAAACCATGACATAACTCATCACCCCGGACTTTCCAATGATTCCAACACGAAATCTCGAAACATGTTCATGGACTTTTGTGTTGCTTGTTGAAACAACTCGCCATGAACCGTCATATCTTCTTTAAAGCGAAACTCAACATCCATCAGCCAATGCGTTCTGCCATCGACTTCCTCAAAATTATCAATACAGCGGTTCCATACATCCGAAACCTGATAAACACAACTGATATGTTTTGGCAGATGGTTTTCCTCTACAAACATTTCCATCCGGACTTTATTATCTCCATGGAAATTCAGTACCCCGTGAAATCCCGGCTGAAAATCTTCTCCTGCGAAACGTTCGACGGATGCGAAATTCGGTTGCCACCGTGCATACAAGGAAAAATCCGTATACAATTTTATCACTGTATCCCGGTCACAATCGATCCAACTCTCACAGATGTATTTCATTGCTTTAACCTCCTTCGCTTAAAACAACTTCAAATACTCACCATAACCTTCTTTGATCAAATCTTCTTTACGAATAAAACGCAGCGCAGCTCCGTTGATACAGTAGCGTAGTCCGCCCTGATCCTTAGGACCATCGGTAAACACATGCCCCAGATGAGAATCTGCCAACGGACTTCTTACTTCCACCCGAAACATCCCATGGCTGAAATCCTTCTTCTCTACGATCTTCTCGATCGGGCGGGTAAAGCTTGGCCAGCCACAACCAGAATCAAACTTATCTTTCGAATGAAACAACGGTTCTCCCGATACGATATCAACAAAAATACCTTCTTCTTCCAATGTTTCAAAAGGAGAAGTAAACGGGCGCTCCGTACCGTTTTGTTGAGTTACATAATATGACAAAGGATCCAAGGTGCGCTTAAGCTCTTCTTGGTCCGGCTTTTTATAGTTATTCATCAGCTAACCCTCTTTTGTCATACTGTAACATAAGTGATAATTCCTTTCAATTAATGTACTTTGACCATCAAAATAAAAGCAAGACTACACTTCAGTCTTGCTTGAACTTCGTTATAATTAATGTCGACACTTCTAGAACAACAAACGTCTTAATCCTAGATCGAAAAAACGAAGTTTGCATATATATCTTCTCGTTTAAGAGGAAACAAAAAAATTATATTGAACTTAAAATCAACGAGACCGCCAGCGCGATAGTACCTGTAACAGCCGGAGCAAAAAAGACGTGTTTAAATGACTCTTTATGGGTTAAGCTCGATAGTGATAATAACGCTATTACAACTCCAGAGTGCGGGGTATTTGGCATGATTGTTGAAGAAATAGCAAGTATGCGATGTATGACTTCAGCCGAAATTCCTGTGGATAAGAGGAAACTTCCATGAGCTGAGACCATAATTCCAATCGCTCCTGATCCAGATCCTGTTATTATAGAGAACAATACCGTAATCATTGCGGCAACGATTAATTTGGATGATGACTCACCAATGATTTTGCGTGTAAAATCAGCAATCCCTCCAACATTGGCTATTACTTGACCAAATGCGATTGTTGAGGCTGTAGACAATAACGGAGACAATGCATCAATGGTACCAGAATTGATTATTTCGATATGAGAAGTAATATAAGATCGATATATAAACATCTCAATTATTATGACAAACAGAAGAGCAATGATTAAAATTTGTGGAACATTTAACCAAGTTCCAACAATTATAAAGGAAATCAGCGCGATTAATGGTAATAAACTTAGAAATAACGAGGGGTTTCTTAATGATTCATCTTTGATGATATTCAAATGTTCGATGGTTGTATTGCGACGCAACTCCCTTTTCATAACTACATTCATATAAAAAATTGATGAAATTACTGTTACTACCGAAGCAACGATTCCTATCAAAGGCGCAGCCATCAACGTAGTATTCAAAGTGTATGTTGGGATTATATTAATAACCGACGGAGATCCCGGAAGCATTGATGCGGTGAAAGTACCAAGACCAAGAATTATTGGGATTGGTGATAACTTCCATGGTATTCTCATTTGAGAAAAAAGTGACTTTGCTAATGGGACAACCGCAAACATTACTACAAAAAGTGAAACACCTCCATATGTAAGTAATGCAGTTATTAAATAGACTGATATCATTCCGTGCATCGGGTTATTTCTGTCAATTACTTTTACAACAGACTGCGTAATTGTATTAATTGCTCCACTTTTTTGTAAATACTTTGCCATGACTGAACCTAAAACAAAAATAAAGAAAAAGTTAAACACAAAACCTGTCAAATATGCTACATATGATCCTTTATCTCCAAATAAACTCTGAATAATATCCAAGCGACCCATAATGACAACTATAAGTGTTGCGATAGGAGCAGAAATCAAAACACTTAAGCGCTTAAAAGATGCAACAACTATCCATATTACTGCGATAAACACAGCTACAATCAACCAGAAATCCATTTTTAACCCTCTACGATCTAATTTCAAATGATTAAATAAGTAATCGATGACTTTGAAGTCATCGATTACTTTAGCATGTTTTTATTATAATCGCTATACTAAGCCAAAGGAAGCCAGAATTAGTGCAGTAATCAATCCAATGAACGGAACGATACAGGTAGCCAAGAATATCCCAGGATACCCTTCACGATATTTTAGACCTGCTACCATTAAGAATGTTACGTTTGGTCCAGCATGAGGCAGTGAGTCAAGTACGCCTGCCCCCATTGCAGCTATACGGTGAAAAACTTCAGGATGGATCCCGCGAGCAAGAAATACTTCAGCGAATGTGTTCATGAAAATCGTAATCCCTGCCGATGATGATCCTGTTATACCTGCAATAATATTGACAGCAATCGCTGTAGTGAAAATTACTGGTAAATTCAGACTTAAAGCAAAGTTAACAAATGATTGGAATGCCGGAGCACCTTTGACAGCCCCACCCAAACCAACAACTGCGGCCGTATTCATTAATGCATTTACACTTCCTGAACCACTTGCTGATAAAGTTTCTTTGAAATCGCTGATTCTTTTGTAATGTAGTGCATATCCTACGACGATCCCAGCAAATAAACCTATAATTACGGTAAATATTGCCGGTAAACCGATCTTTAAAAATCTTTCTCCTAGAATTACCCCGACAGTTACAGCCAACGGAGTGACAGATAAAGCAAAGCTTGGTAATTTTTTATACTCTTCATCGGTAAGTTCTGCAACATTGTCATTAGCCGCAGCAACAAATCGTTCGCCCTTTTTCTTCAAGCTGTTAGCATAAAGGTTAAATAAATACATTCCTGATAGAAACATTACAAAGGCAGAAATCAAACCAATTGTTGGTGCAGCTGTAACAGTTGTTCCTAAAAATGATGTAGGAATTACGTTGGTCAATGCCGGCGATCCCGGTAAAGCTGTCATAGCATAAGAACCTGCACCAAGCATGACTACACCTG
>PHAF01000127.1 GCA_002841605.1 Firmicutes bacterium HGW-Firmicutes-10
TATGATGGGAGAAATCTGACGACATCATTACCTCCGATCGGGATGGTAGATGAGTTGTTTGAAAACTTAAAAGCACAAGGATATGACATGATTTTTGCGGTCGTCATTGCATCTGCTTTATCTTCGACTTTGTCTGCCTTGGCAGCCAGTGCACAACGACAAGACTTGTTGTTTGATTTCGTTGATTGTCATGCAATCATGATCAATGAACTTCACTTGGCAATTTCAGCACGAAAACTCTTTGACAAGGGATTTAGTGTTGAAGAAGTTAAAAGACGCTGCAACAAATCAATAAAGGATAGTATGACTTTTGTAATTCCTAAGGATTTGAAGCAATTACAAAAGAGCGGTCGGATCACACCGATGGCGGCTGCATTGGGCGGATTTTTGAATCTGAAACCACTGTTAAAAATCAGTGTGGAAACCGGCGGGAAAGTAGATGCTTTTGAGAAGGTGAGAACCATGGGTAAAGCCTTTGAAATTATGGTGCAATACTTCAAGGATCAGAACGTTGACAAAGATTGTCTGATCACGGTGGCTCATGTTTGGGATGCTCAAACCGGTCGACAATTGATGGATATCATGAAGGAAAACTTCCCACAGACAGAGATCATATTTACCGATCTGGTTTCAGTAATCGGATGTCATACAGGACTTGGTGCGGTAGGAGCACAATATATTCGTAGAGTAGAACTGGATTAATTCCAGTTCTTTTGTTTAAAGGACTTGAAAAATTCGAAAAAATTGCCTAAAATACTATTAGCACTTAAATGAATAGAGTGCTAAATGGAGGGAAAACAGTGGCAGAAACAATGCAGTTTCAAGCAGAATCAAAAAGATTGTTAGAACTTATGATTCACTCGATTTACACGCACAAAGAAATTTTCTTGCGTGAACTTATTTCCAATGCGTCAGATGCGTTGGACAAAATTTACTTTTTATCGTTGGAAGATGATTCAATTCTCATCGATCGTACTAAATTGGCGATCAGTATCTCCGTCGATAAAGAAAACCGTACACTGACGATTTCGGATAACGGAATCGGAATGACGAAAGAGGAATTAAGAGATAATCTGGGTACAATAGCCAAAAGTGGCTCTCTTGCATTCAAGCAGGCATTGGCAAAGGCGTCTGATGAAATCGATATCATCGGCCAGTTTGGGGTCGGTTTCTATTCGGCATTTATGGTTTCGCAACATGTAACCGTGATTACAAAATCAGTCAAAGAAGAAGTGGCATACCGATTTGAATCTGCGGGAAGTGATGGTTTCACGATCGATGAAGACCAAAAAGATGAAGTTGGAACAACCATCATTTGTAAAATCAAAGATAACAATGATGATGAGAACTATGATGAATTTTTAGAATCATATCGTATTAAAGGTTTGGTTAAGCAATATTCGGACTATATCCGCTATCCGATTCAAATGTTAAAGAATATGGATGATGAAGATGAAAACGAAGAGTCGGAAAATACTGAAGAAACTAAGGAAGAATTTGAAACCCTGAACTCTATGACGCCTTTATGGCGCAAAAGCAAAGCAGACATTACGGAAGAGGATTATCATAAATTCTATAAAGATAAATTCCATGACTGGGAAGATCCGGCAAAGGTAATCCATATGCAAGCAGAGGGAAACCTTTCGTATCAAGCACTATTATTTATCCCAGGCAAGACACCGTTCAACTTTTATTCCAACGAATATGAAAAAGGGTTACAGTTATATAGCAAAGGTGTATTTATCATGGAGAAGGCAAAGGAGCTTCTCGGTGATCACTTCCGGTTTGTTCGCGGGTTAGTAGATTCCCCTGATTTCTCGTTAAACATTTCCCGGGAAATCCTGCAACATGACCGTCAGTTAAAGGCAATTGCTTCGCGTTTAGAAAAGAAAATCAAAAGCGAATTGTTATCGATGTTGAAAATGGATCGAGAAGCATATGAGAAGTTCTGGAAGAATTTTGGTATGCAGATCAAGTATGGCATTTATCAGGATTTCGGAGCACACCGCGAGTTGTTGGAAGATTTGGTTTTGTTTACGTCCTCGCGTGATAAAAAACTTATTTCATTGGAAGAATATGTCGCACGCATGCCGGAAGATCAAAAAGAAATTTTCTTTGTGGCTGGGGATAGCATTGAAAAATGTGAAGCATTACCTCAAAGCGAGTTAGTTCGTGATAAAGGTTATGAAATTTTGTATCTGGTAGACGATATTGACGAGTTTGTCATTCAAATCATGCATATGTATAAAGAAAAGCCATTTAAATCCATCAACCAGGGAGATTTGGATTTATTGAATGAAGATGAAAAGTCGGAAATTCAGAAGAAATCCGAGGAAAGCAAAGATTTGTTTGTGTCGATTAAAGAAGCTTTGGGTGATTCCGTTGAAGATGTCCGCTTATCGACTCGCTTGAAAAGTCATCCGGTCTGCCTTGTAAGTGCTGAAGGTTTATCTTTTGAAATGGAAAAAGTGTTGGCTCAGATGCCGGATGCCGGAGAAAAAATGAAGGCTAAGCGCATTCTTGAGATCAATCCGGAACACCCGTTGTTACAAACTCTTCGCCGAGTTCATTCAGCACGCCCGGAAAAACTGCATGATATTGCGTGGTTGTTGTATGATCAGGCATGTCTGATGGAGGGATTGCCGATTGAAGATCCGATGGGATTTTCTAAGAAGTTAGCGCAGTTAATGATTGATGCATTCTAGCATCGGAGGAAATGTATGAACGTATACGACTTTGACAAAACGGTTTATGATGGAGACAGCTCGGTTGATTTTCTGATATTCGTCTATAAAAAATATCCGACATTATTGAGATTTACTTTTCTTCAGCTTTGGGCAGCATTGAAATACAAACTGAAAATTACTGATAAGACGACGATGAAAACGACGATCTACACATATTTCACCGCATTGAAGGACGTTGATGCTGAAGTCGATGCGTTTTGGATAAGGCATGAGCATAAAGTGAAGGACTGGTACAAGAAGCAACGCAAGGATGACGATGTCATTATCTCGGCTTCTCCGGAATTTCTGTTAAAGCCGGTTTGCGAGCGGTTGAATGTGAAGTTGATAGCTTCTGATGTGGATAAACACACCGGAAAGAACTTGCGCAAAAACTGTTATGGAGACCAAAAGCCGATTCGCTTTGAAGAGTTGTATTCATTGAGTGATATCGATGATTTCTATTCGGATTCATATTCAGATGATCCAATGGCAAAACTGGCTAAAAGAAGTTTCTTGGTAACAGGCAATAAAATCACGAATTGGTAGGAATTACCACCTGCATATCATATATGATAGCGGGTGGTCTTTTTATGAGTTCTTGTCCATTTTGCGGAAATCTTGATACACGTTATTTTGCAATCGGTTCTCGGGGGGAATATTGTCGTAAGTGCGTCATGTTTGTTTCCAATATAAGTGGAATAGAAGGCAAGCTGGATTGGAATTGCGGGGATGAGCAATACCGATTGGACTACCCTTTGACCATCTATCAACAAGAAGTCTCTGATCAAATCAGAGAAAAAGTTTTATTGTCAGATGTGTTGGTGGATGCTGTGTGTGGTGCGGGGAAAACAGAATTGGTTTTGGGTGCTATTGAAGATGCATTGATTGCGCGCAAAAAGGTGGGGTGGGCGATTCCAAGAAGACAGGTCGTTCTTGAATTGAAAGAGCGGCTTGCAGCGATCTTTTCTTCTTTGGATGTCGTTGCGGTATGTCAGGGTCACACGGATAAGACGGATGGTGACTTGATACTTTGTACAACACACCAATTGTACCGTTACAGAGAGTGGTTCGATCTGTTGATTTTGGATGAACCGGATGCTTTTCCGTATAAAGGGAATGACATGCTGGCGAATTTTGCGCGCAATTCCTGCCGGGGGAAAATGATTTATTTGACTGCAACACCGGATGAAAAAATGATTTGCAAGGTTGACACGGGAAGCATGGCGTTGGTAAAACTAAATGCACGTCCCCATGGCCATCCGGTCATTGTTCCAAAGATGAAATTGATGCCAAGCTTTGTCTGTTATTTTTTTCTTGTCAGTAAGATAAAAGATGCTCGTCGCTGGATCATCTTTGTGCCGACCCGCAAGATAGCCAGACTTTTATCTTGGTTTCTTCAAACCGACTATCTGACATCGCAAAGTGAGAGAAAGGAAGAAATCATAGAGCGGTTTCGATCAAAAGAGAAAAGAATCATGGTAGCTACCACGATTCTGGAGCGCGGCGTTACATTTGAAGATATCAATGTTATGGTATTGTTTGCTGATCATCCGGTATTTGACACAGCCAGTTTGATTCAGATCAGCGGGCGGGTTGGACGGAGCTTTGCTTTTCCAAAGGGGGAATGCATATTTTTATCAAGAAGCAAAACGTTGGCGGCCATTCGTTGTTTAAAGAAAATCGAAGAGGCGAACCGATCTGTCTTTGGTGTTTAAGAGATTTGTATCATGATGCAACACTGTTCTCACTCTTTGATGATCGTCTAAAACTGTGTCTTGATTGTCAGATGAAACTGACATACAAAAAAATCCGGTTTATATTGGATGGTGTTGAGGTCGTTTCATTTTTCGAGTATGACAAACATATATCTGATTTGCTCATCTTGTATAAGGAGCATTGTGATGAAGCGCTAGCTCCACTGTTCTTCGATCGTGTAAAAAAACAGATAAATAAAGAATACAGGGAGCACACGTGCATTCCTCTTCCGTCATCTTCTCAGAAAGTGGCTCAGCGCGGATTTCATCATTTACACCGGATGATCGATTCTCTGAATCTTGAGGTAGCAGATGTTTTGATTAAAACACAAGATGTCAAGCAGGCTCAGTTGTCAAAAGAAGCACGAAGCCATATTGATTTGGTCTTTGAAATCAAAAAAGATATTGACTGCTCATTTAAAAAAGTCGTGTTGATTGACGATGTTTGTACGACGGGAGCTTCATTAAAAGCTGCGGCTGCGCTGATATCGCCTTATTGCAAAGAGTTGTGTGCAATTACCTTTGCTTATCATCCATTGTGGAAAACAAAGGCGGCTTAGCATTGCACTCAATAAGGTTGTTGAAAAGTGTGTGTTGCAAATGTGTTTGCAATTGGTATCGTTATTATGTATAATGGAAAAGTAGCAGTGACTACTCAAGAAAGGTATAGGATTTAGTAAATGCAAGGAAAAGTAAAGAAGTTTAACAAAGAGAAGGGGTACGGTTTCATCAAATTGGCTGATGACAGAGACGTATTCTTCCACTACTCACAATTAGCAATGGAAGGCTTCAAAACAATCGAAGAAGGCGCAGACGTTGAATTTGAATTGATCAACGGCGAACGCGGACTTCAAGCTCATAATATTGTTAAAGTGTAAGGTCTAGAAAGTTGGGTAGTTCCCAACTTTTTTCTTTCGTGATAAACTGTGTGAGGACGGAGGTTGTATATGGC
>PHAF01000128.1 GCA_002841605.1 Firmicutes bacterium HGW-Firmicutes-10
CGGTCGCATCGGAAAAGTATCTGCGATGATTGGTTCGGCCTTTGATATCAAACCCATCATTACATGCAATGAAGAGGGTATTTATACAACCGTAGCGAAAGCTCGAGGTCGTAAACAGTCCTTGAGAAAGTCTGTGGAGCTGGCTTTGGAATATGCCAAAGAAGCTTCATCCGTTACACTTTCGATCGCTCATGGCAACGCATTGGATGATGCCAACGAAATCAGAGATGAAATGGTTAAACAGCTAAAATCTGTATCGAACGTATTTGTTGGTCCGGTTTCTCCGGCGTTAGGCGTACATACCGGTCCGGGCTTGATTGGCATTTGTGTTCAGAAGGATTAATTTCACATATTTTCACACAATGAACCGATATTGTACACAATCTTATTTTGTATATTTAAGGTGTGAAATTCCTTCTCCCTTTCTCTAGGAATATCGTCTAAAAGAACCGTTGCCCCGGTTCTTTTTTCATTTTATGCCCTTTATTGACAAGCTACCGGTGAAACGGTAATATGAATTTAACTTGTTGAGTCAAAACGTGGGTTACCGTTTTCGGCAATAACAAACCCTACTGGAGGATTATGAAAATTCTTGGATATTACAACGATGATCAGTATCCTGCAAGGGATATAACGCATACTCGCTTTACAGCCAGAGCTATCGTCGTCCATGACGACCGTTTTGCCTTTGTGTCGATTCTTGGCGAAGATGACTTCGGGATCCGCGACCATATCGAGACGATCGGCGGGGGTATCGAGGAAGGAGAAAGTGCTGAAGATACGATCGTGAGAGAGTGTCTTGAGGAAGCAGGGCTACAAGTCAAAATCGAAGATTTCTTAGGAGTTGTGGTGGATCATTATCATTTGATTCAACGTCAGACAATCAGTTACTTCTATTTGGTGAATGTGATAAGCATCAAAGAACAAACCGATCGGACAGAGTTGGAGAAGACATTGATGGGCGAGGTGTTGTGGCTCAGTGAAGAGGAAAGTCTGAAAATGTTAGATAAACAAGTCGAAAGAATCGGCAAATTAATCCAAAGAAGAGACAAAATCGCATTTTTAGAAGCGATTCGCTTACTAAAGGGTTAAAATGTGTTGAAAATGTACAGATGTTTGCGTAACTGAGGATATTGGATATTCGATAGACCTTTAATTTTATATACTCTTCTCAACAGGAGGTTCACTATGAAAAATATAGTAAAAAATACATTATTGGTGCTAACTGGTTTTGTTCTCTCAATGACATTGATCACCGTGTTTGCGGATGACGTTAGAACGACTGTGACGAAAGTCTTGAATGATACCGGAATCAGAACGACAGAAGCGTTTATATCACAAGAAGAAGCTATAGCAATTGCGAAGGCTCTAGCTAATGAAGAAACGGAAGTTAAAGAAGTAAAATTTGATATTGACGACAAAGAATTTGAGATCAAGCTGGTAAGTGAGATGTACAAATACGAAATCGAAGTTCATGCTGTTTCTGGATTGGTGAAGGAATTTGAAAAGGAGTTGCTTGTAAACAATACACCAACGACACAACTACTTACTAAAGAGGCAGTAATCACTATTGCCCGTACCGTCGTAGGCGATGCAAGACTGACTGAATTTGAATTAGAAGATGATGACCATCCACCCTATTATGAGTTAGAGTTTAAGGGAAATGGTCGCGAGTATGATTTGAAAATCGATGCTGTTACCGGAGCTATTTTACAGTCAAAAGTTGAGTATGATGACGATGATGACGATGACGATGATGACGATGACGATGACGACGATGACGATGACGACGATGATGATGACGATGATGATGACGATGATGACGACGATGATGATGACGATGAAGAGGATGAAGATTAATCCTCTTCTTTTCTTAAGTTTTGACATGCTATAATGTCAATATGGTGACGGAATGAAAAAAGTATTTACAAACAGTAAAGTGCAACGCAGTATCATTATTTCATATATTTTTACCGGTCTGGTACTGACTGGGATTTTATCTGCAACTTACTCACATTTACTTACCAATCAAATTATCTCTAGTCGTTATAAACAGGCAAATTCGGCATTGCAAGTTGCAACATCCACTACGATTCTGATGCTTGAAGAGGTGTATGCCCGATATTTTCAGCTTTTTCAAACAGATCCACAAGTTGCTTCATATAAAGAAGGACAAGAAGCCGACAACTTACAAAGTTATTTGTCCAATCTTGCCTTCAATGATGTTCTTGTGGACTCAATTGTTTTAATTGATGTGCCAAATCAAACCATGATTGATTCATCCAGTCGAAATACAAAAGTAAGCGAGTCATCAGATTTCGGGATTTCTGAGATGTTGAATGATTTGACCTTAGCAAATTCCACCATTCGCAATCTGATTTTTTATCCTCGGACTGCAGTTTTAGATCAACAGGAAAAAGAGTATCTTACATTGACCTTTACCATCAGTACAGCGGAAGGTGCTTTGAGCAAAGTCATGTTTGTCAATATCGATGAACACCTATTATCGAAGCTGTTATACTTTGAGCAAGATGCTAACTACATGCTCATCATCAACCGCAACGGACGAATCATATCTGACAGCAGCAATCAAAACTTTAACAGTCGTTACTTTGATTTAGAGAAGGATGTTCAGCGAAATGTTGGTATTGACGTCGAGAATGCCTACATAGCCAATATTAATGGTGTAAGATCAATTGTTACATACCAGCAAACAGCAAAATTCAATCTTACCTTTTTTAACATCAGTAATTATCAGCAAATCACTCGAGAAGTGACAAACAGTAATTTGACTGTCATGATTTTGTTTGCCTTCTTCTTAGCGTTAACCGCAATAATTAGTATCATATTATCAAAGAAGATATACTCACCGATTCATCGCTTGGTAAATCAGGTTGCTCAAATCAATGACATGAATCCCGATTTTCAAGTCGATGAGTTTGAATTTATATACAAAGCACTCAATGATATCAATCAGCGAAAGGTTTCGGATGAGTTACGAAATGTTTTGACTGGAAGAAGTACAAAGACACTCAACATTGACTGGTCTGATGTCCAAATCATCGTATTACAGCCCAAATTGGTTGACTTGAACCAAAGTGAAAATTTGAAGACAAGCGAGTATATTTGGGAACTATTTAAGCCGAATATCACCTTGATCGACGAATTCAGTTTAGGTGCGATTGCAACTTCTGATCAAATCAACACATTTTTACAATGGAACCATCATGCCTGGACTGCCGGAATCAGCCATCCAGTGGAGAAACCGGATCAGATAAACAAATGTTTCCGTCAAGCTAAAGTAGCTTGTGAGTTTGCCTTGACCAAAGAAGAAGTCCAGATCCAATACTACTCAAATATAGTTACCAGCGAAGCATCCAACACCCGACTGCAAATAAAAAGTCAATTGCATGCCTATATATCCGAGAATTATCAAGATCCTCAATTATCCATTGAAACTTTGGCATTTGAGTTAGGTTACTCAATTGGTTACCTACGCCAGGTTTTTAAAGAAGAAATGGGAGTTCCTTATAATGAATACCTGATTCAAATAAGGATGGAAGAGGCCAAGCGTTTACTTAAAGAGACCGACTTGTCCGCAAAAGATATTGCTGATCGCATAGGCATATCCGATAGCCGCTATTTCTATACCATTTTTAAAAGTCGTGTCGGTTTGACTGCGCAAGAATATCGAAAGAAAAACAGAGAAGAAGTAGTCGTAACAAGTGAAAATTAGACGTCTTTGATGCATAATGTGAATACAGGAGGAATGTGTATGATTAATCGTTTCACCCATGCCATTGAGATTGGCGATGAGATTGCGTTTGCTTTGATATTGAACCATCATCCGGATTTGGTCAATCAGGAAAATGAGAACGGACTTACACCCTTAAGCCTTGCTGCGCATTTCGGACGGGTCGATATGGTGGTTAAGTTGCTTGAAAATGGAGCAGATGCCAATGCGATATCACACTCACAAATCCCTTATATCCCATCCAACACCGCATTGCATGCGGCGATTGCCGGAAAGAAAAATCCGGAAATCATCCGGATATTGATTGATGCAATGGATACGGTCGATGTTGCTGATTCCAATGGCTACACACCACTACACATTGCCGCATTTGATGATTCATCCTCAATTGCCCAAATGCTGCTCGATGCTTGTGCCGATGTGTATGCTTTATCATTTAAAGATGAATCAGTGATGGACATTGCACTTAAACGCAACAGCCAAAAAATAATCAAACTGCTAAAAGACCACTAACGGTCTTTTATTTTGGCCAGATACGCGATGGGAGCATCTTCGATCGGATACGTGTAAGACTTAATGATGTCAGTATTTTCATGTAACCAAGCCAACACAGCGGCGTGCTCACTTTTTCCTCCCTTATGCCCCAAATAACAAGTCAAACACACATACCCTTGAGGAAGGATCATTTTAGCTTGATTCAACGCACGAATGGTCGTTTCAGGCAGGGTCACGATATTTTTGTCGCCTTTGGGTAAATATCCCAAATTAAAAACCGCTATATCCGCTTTTCGGATGTAATTGATCATCTGATCGTGACTTTGGTGCAAGATGATGACATTCTTCAAATTCACGCAGGCTTTTGTGGTGTTCTCGATGGCCTGTTTTGAGATATCAAAAGCAATGACCTGCCTGCACAGACCGGCAAGAAAAACCGTGTCATGTCCGTTTCCGGCTGTGGCATCGATGGCGATCCAATTTTTCTCACACAACTTTGATAACCATTCGTGTACGACTTCATTGATGTTTCTAGCCTTCATATTTTTTTCCTTGCCAGGTATTCTTCAGTACCATAGCTTTATCGATATCATTAAGCACGGACACCTTCTTAATCGTCCATAGAGGTTCAACCAGATCTTCCAATACCGCATCCCCGGTCAATCGCTGGATGACGGTCGTTGGCGGAAGCACTTCAAGCTGCTTTACGACGATATCGACATACTCGTATTTAGAAAGAATATTAAACGGTGCTTTTTCAAATTGATCGGCCAGTACCGTATTTTTGATGATGTGCAGCATGTGGATTTTTATGGCAAAGGGAGACATCTTTGCTACCCATCGTGCCGTATCCAACATCATATCCGCCGTCTCACCGGGAAGTCCGTTGATGATGTGCACAACGATGTTTAATCCCGCTTGTTTTAACATCAACAGTTTCCGCTCAATATCCTCGATTTGTTCACCCCGGTTGACTCTTTTTGCTGTTTCATTAAAAATAGTTTGAACCCCGATTTCCAGATACAAAGGCTTGATTTTGCTTTTCTCTAAAAGATACTCAATGATCTTTTCATCAAGCTTGGTGCCCAGTGTTACTGTTGTGAGCGACTGCGTTTCTCCCCTTGTAAAGAGCGCTGAACCATGTGTTGCCGGAAGCGTATCTATCTCACAAATGATTTG
>PHAF01000129.1 GCA_002841605.1 Firmicutes bacterium HGW-Firmicutes-10
TTGGGTTCATTCACATTCACGATGACCGCGATTCCGGGTTCTCCGCAGATTCAAAATTTGATTCCGACAAATTACTTCGGTACCAACGCTATGGCTGCTCCGATCATGGGTACTGTCGGTGCGTTGATCATGTTGGTTGGCGGTATGCTTTGGTTGACTTGGCGCGAAAAGCAATACAATGCGAAAGGTGTTGTATTCATCGAGCCGGAAAAGAAAGTTGCTGAAGGCAACGGTGAAAAACTTCCACATTGGGCATTATCTTTGTTGCCATTACTTGTTGTAGTTCTAACCTTAAATGTTGCTAATATCATCGGAAAAGAAACATTCACAGAATTACTTGGCCGTGCACCATTTAGCATTATTGAATCCTTAGTATTCGGTATCGTATTAGCTATCGTATTGTTCTGGAAGAGAATGCCGAATGTTGTTACAACAGTTAACGCAGGTGCTGCTGGTTCCGTATTGGCAATCATCAATACATCCGCTGCTGTTGGTTTCGGTGCTGTCGTTCGCGCGGTTCCTGGATTTGCAACATTGAAAGATTTCGTTTTGGGTATCGAAGGCAATCCTTTGATCTCAGAAGCTGTTGCTGTTAATATCTTGGCTGGTGCTACCGGTTCTGCTTCTGGTGGTATGGGCATTGCATTGGAAGCTTTAGGTGCTAACTTCGTAGCATTGTCTGAATCTTCAGGTATTCCTTTGGCGGCATTCCACCGTATCGCTTCGATGTCTTCAGGTGGTTTGGACACATTGCCTCATAACGGTGCTGTCTTGACGCTGTTGGCTGTTACAGCAATGACACACAAAGATTCTTACTTGGATATCTTCATGGTTGCTACATTGATTCCGATCGTATCAGTTATCGTCGGTATTATGATGGCTGCTGTTAACTTAATCTAATAAAATAATCAAAATTTAGTTGCAAGTTGCTTTTCGGGATTACCCGGGAAGCAATTTGCCGTATGGTATCAAAAAAGAGGAAATCGATATGAAAATTGGAGTTATCGGTTCAGGTGTCATGGGTTCTGGAATTGCTCAGACCTTGGCAGTTGCACATGAAGTCGTTCTAAGAGATATTTCGTCAGAAATGCTCGCAAAGTCACTCAAGGGTATTGAGAAGAATTTAAGCCGCAGTGTTGAAAAAGGTAAAATGTCGCAAACAGACATGAATGCGATTTTGGCAAATATTACAACGAGTTCGGATATCCGTGGTATTGCTCACTGTGATTTGATCATTGAAGCAGCAACCGAAAATGTAGCCGTTAAGAAGAGTATTTTTAAAGAGTTGGATGATATGTGTAAGCCGGAGGCTATACTTGCGACCAATACATCGAGCCTCTCGATTACAGAGTTGGCTATGGCGACCAAACGTCCCTCACAGGTCATTGGTATGCACTTCTTCAATCCTGTTCCACTGATGGGCTTGGTTGAGGTCATTTCCGGTCAGCTGACATCAGTGGAAGTAAGTGATACCGTAAGAGATGTAGCTTTGTCGGTGGGTAAATCACCGGTCATCGTCAACGAAGCACCTGGATTTGTAGTCAATCGGATTTTGATTCCGATGATCAACGAAGCCATCGGTTGTTTAAGTGAAGGTGTTGCCAGTGCACAGGATATCGATACCGCAATGAAACTTGGAGCAAATCATCCGTTAGGGCCTTTAGCACTTGCTGATTTGATCGGTTTGGACGTTTGTTTAGCTATTATGGATACTTTATTTGCTGAATTAGGTGAAAAATACAAACCTCATCCATTGTTAAAGAAGATGGTTCGTGCAAATCTATTGGGACGAAAAACCGGACTGGGATTCTTTAAGTATTAAGCGTTTATGGTATTTTTTAATTGCATCGCTTGACTATTGTTGTATATTTCATACAATACAGTCAGACGGTCACGCGTTTATGTAGCATAAATACTACATAGGGAGGTGTGATGATGTTGAAAGATAAAGTATGCATTGTAACCGGAGCAGCGAGCGGCATTGGTTTGGCTATCTGTGAAAAACTGGTTGAAGAACAGTGCAAAGTCGTCATGATTGATGTCAACGAAGAACTGCTTAAAGAGCAATCACTTCGCCATCAATCCCTATATGTCGTTGCGGATTTAGCACTTCGCAAGGATTGCAAGAACGTAGTAGATTTTGCTATAGAGAAGTTTGGCAGAGTTGATATTTTGGTTAATGTAGCCGGATTACAAAGCATCCATCCCATTGAAGATTTTCCTGAGGATACTTGGGAATACATGCTGGATGTAATGCTTACGGCCCCTTTCCTGTTAACTAAGTATTGTTGGCCACACATGAAAGCTCAAAACTGGGGAAGGATCATTCATTTAAACTCCATCCATGGTCTTGTGGCTTCAGAATTTAAATCGGCATATATCACGGCCAAGCACGGTTTAACCGGTTTGACGAAGGTAACAGCATTGGAGGGCGGACCTTTTGGTATAACGGTCAATTCGATCTGTCCTGCTTATGTAAAGACTCCTTTAGTAGATAAGCAAATCGCTAAACAAGCAGAACTGCATGGGATCAGCGAGAATGAAGTCATCTCAAAAATCATGCTCGCCAAAGCATCCATCAAGAAACTGATCGAAGTTGATGATATCGCAGAGACAGTGAAGTTCTTGTGTTCGGATTCGGCTTCCATGATTACAGGAACAACAATTACCATTGATGGTGGTTGGACCGCAGCATAAAACAAGGCACGCAAATCGTGCCTTTTAAATTGGTTGTTGTTATGAGTTGTTGGTTGTTGTAAAATCAAATTAACGAACATGTAGAAATTAATAATTCATAATCAAGTGGAAACACTGGGGGGAACAAACTATGAATGTTGAAGAATATTTGTATATCGATTATGAGAATGTTCAAGATGTCAAGGTTGATGTAATTAAGAAAACAACGAAAGTAAAAATCATATTAGGAAATGACCAAACCAAAATCCCAGTTGACTTGGTCACAAAGACCCAACCGTTTGGGGAAATGGTAGAATGGGTACAAGTTGCCGGAAAAGGTAGAAATGCATTGGATTTCTTTATAGTTTATTTTATTGGAAGAGATGCTACTCTGGATAAAGGGAAATCATTCATTATCTACTCTAAAGATACTGGATTTGATCCATTAATTAGTCATTTAAAAAAGTCGGGTATAAAAGCAAAAAGAATTGTTAGTTTTCAAGAGGTGGGTTCAGCTAAGAATCCACCAGTTGAAGAAGTAAGTTTGAGTAAGGTTCTCGAAAATCTGAGAAAAATCGGGACAAGGTCATCTCCAAAAAAACGCAAGACATTGACCACGCATATTGCAGCTCAACTAAAGGATAAAAAGCCAAAAGAAATCGAGAATATTATTGAGCACTTATTTATTAAAGGAATTGTTTATGAGGAAAATGGACTCTTAAAATATAAACTAGAAAAAGGACAATAGTTATCTACTGTCCTTTTTTGTCGATTCTCTTTCAATGATCTGATAGGGGATCAAACACTTATTATTATGAGCTACAGGCTTGTTTTTGATTTTTGACATCAGATATTCCATCGCCATGGCACCAAGCTGGAAACTGTTGAGTTCGACACTTGTGATATTCGGCTTACCAACATACGCATAACTGGTATTATCAAATCCAACCACCATCGCATCTTTCGGCACAGATTTACCTCTAAAGTTTAGTTCATCAATGATCCCACAGGCCAACAAATCCGAGGTGGCAAAGAATGCGGTCGTTTTTGGATGTTTATCCAACAAGTCCCCGGCAATCTTCTTTGCATTGGCATAGCCAAACAGACACTCATCAGGGTAATTGGTTATCAGAGGTAATCGGCGTTCTTTCATAAAATCCTTGTAAGCTCTAAACTTTTCTTTGGAAGAAACGATCTCCGTTGATCCTGTATGGACAAAACCAATGGAACGATGCCCGTTTTTATACAAAATATCCATTAAATCCCTTCCTGCCTGATAGAAATCGATGCTGTAATGAGCCGCATCGATATCTGTCAGATATTCGACGACCTGAACGACCGGAAAGGTTGCATTCAGGTAGTTGATTTCATCGGAAGTACATGTATTTGAGATGAAAACGACACCATCAACCAGATGATTTCTGAGCATTTTCAGGTAGTGTTGCTCACGTTCTGTATCACCATAGGTATTGCATATCAATACGTTGTAATCGTTTTCATGGGCAACTTTCTCAATTCCTTGCACGATTGTTGCAAAAAACGGGTTATCTACGCTATGCAAAAGAATCAAAACCATCGAAGTAGTCTCTTTTCTCAATAATTTACCCAAAGCATTGGGTTGGTAGTTCAATTTTTTGATCGCCTGCTCGACTCTTTCGCGCGTTGCTTCGCTTACGTAGGCCGAATTATTGACCACTCTCGATACAGTGGCAACACTGACTTTTGCTAATAAAGCTACTTGTTCGATTGTACTCATAAAAAGCCCCCTCATTTCCCTTATAATACCATAAAAACGGTAATGTAATCGATTACATTCTAAAGACTTTGACTTATGCAATCGCTTACATCTACAATTTAATTACGTAATAACGTACAGGAGGGACTTATGAAGAAGATACTCATTTTTATCTCTATTCTATTAGTTGCTTTTTCTATGACTGCATGTGCACCAAAGGAAGAGAAAATTGAAATCACATTTAAACAAAACAAACCGGAAATCGATGGTCAACTGCAAGCTTTTGCGGCTGCCTATGAAGCTGAAACCGGCGTTAAGGTGAATATTGTTTCTTGTGGTGGATCCAGTTGCTCTTTGGGCGATATGCTCAGATCTGACTATGCATCCGGTAATTTGCCGGAAATCTTCACCATCGATGGTATCGAAGCCTATAATGAATGGGCAGCCGTAATTTCGGATCTGTCTGCTGAAAAGTGGGTTGCGGATACTGACGTCGCTTTCAAAGTTAACGGAAAAGTCGTAGGCTTCCCGGTCAACGTTGAAGGTTGGGGCATGGCATATAATGCTGATTTGCTCGAACAAGCAGAAATCGATCCAGCTACTTTAAACAATTATGATGCGTATGTAGCTGCATTCGAAAAACTGAATTCAATGAAAGCTGAATTAGGAATTGACTCCGTTGTTTCTATGGCTGCCGGACCTGGTATGTACTGGGTAACCGGACACCACAACTTCAATAGTTTATTGTCCAATGGTTTGCCATATGGTGACTTAAGCGTTACCAATGCTTTGTTGGCAGGCAATGTAAATGCTGCACGTTTAGATGAGTATGCTGACTGGGTTAATTTGCTCTTTACATACGCAGACAAAACCGTTTTGACAACAGGAAACTATGATTCTCAAGTTGGTGCATTCCTGAATCAAAAAGCAGTGTTCTTACACCAAGGCAACTGGGTTGACGGTAACTTGAAGGATGCAACCTTCGATATGGCATTTGCTCCTCATGGATCATCCAA
>PHAF01000130.1 GCA_002841605.1 Firmicutes bacterium HGW-Firmicutes-10
TGCTATTTAGAACTTGTTTTCAATATAATAGCTCACCTTATATTCAGGGATAAGCATTTTGACAAAAGCATTCATCCGCTCACCCATCGTCTTAATCAGCAATACGGCATTTTCAACAGAAATAGACTGAATCATCATCAGTTGTCTTAAATCTTCCTTGAAATGATCCGGAATCAATCCCATACGTTCCAAAGCTTCCATCAATCTTTTTTCACCTGGATGATACATCCGATTTGCCGCAAAAAGTATATCAAACATCAAAGAAACCAGTTCTGTCGTGCGATGTTGTACAGAGATGATATCCTGACGTTTGATAGCCTTGATTAGTTGAAATGATAACGAAGGCATACGGTCATATATCAGTGATGCATTGTGCAAAATGATTTTTTTACGCAACTCATCCGGAAAAATCTGAATCATATTTCGAACCCACTCAATATCGGATTTCTTATCCAAGAGTATTTTCGAACGCAATAAGTTATAAATCATGCAGGTAGAGTAACCATAGGATACTTCTTGACGTAAGAATATCTTCTCATATTGCTCTTTGATGAAGGAATGCGGACGATAGATGATTTCCAGTTCGGTACCATCAATTAAAATCCCATCATCCTCCTCTTCCCAAAACTCATTGGCAAATTCAACGTACTTAAAAACATCCTGTAGTACTTCTTTTCTCAGCTCAAAGGAAATCGGTTCATCACAATATACATAAAGATCGATATCCGACTGCCGGTCATGATGACCGGTTGATCGTGAACCGCCTAACATAATCAAGCGAACCTGATCCAATTGCGCTAACTTATCAACGATTTCATTCAACATATCGCATCCCTCTATTTTCGAATATCTGCCTCATTGCTATAGCCCCGCGACTCCCAGTAACCCTTATAATCCTTATTATCAGACAACTCGATTTTCGTTACCCATCGAGCCCATTTATAACCCAGCTTATCCTCAGCGACAACAATAAAAGGATAACCCATTTCCGGAGGAAGAACGATCTCATTTGCCCTATATGCAAGAATTAATTGTCTCTCTTTAATCAGTGCCCACGGCAACGACGTCGTATATCCGTCCGCCGCATGAAAAATCACGGTCACAGCATTACTTTTGGGTATGGACTTTTCAATCAGTTCCACCAAAGATACACCTTCCCAAAGAATTGTCGCATCCCAGCCTTCAACACAATGCAACGTTATCAACCGTTTAAAAGTAGTCATTTCCAAAATTTGAGAATAATTCATGGTAATTTCATTATTTACCAGACCAGTGACTCGCAAGTTATATGTGTTGATATCAACTTGTTGAATACCTTTTATCGAATTATCGCGCGGACCTACCGCAGGACTAAGCAGTTTGCCCTGATATTCTTGAATTTCACCGGCTCTAAAACGTGCCAACGAGGCTGAACTATGACTGTCCGGGTCTTTATCATTGAAGCTAGAACATGCTGATAAAACAAAAGCACTAAGGATGGCTATAAGAATAAATTTTCTCACATGGATCCCTCCACTCTAAGTTCATTATATCAATAATGCCTCAGATATTATATAAAAACCGATGCACAGCACCGGTTACTCAAACCACAAAACCAATTCCTTTTTTACGTTCTCATCACTGTCCGAAGCATGGATCAGATTGCGCAACATGCGATTTTCCGCTCTTGCTTTAGCAAGTGAATCCTCACCAAACAAACCGCGAATCGTATCTGGACGTGCAACTGCCGGATCTGTTGATCCAATCAAATCCCGAACCCATGCTATGACATCGTTTTTTTCACTGGCAATTTCTACGATGTGAACGACTTCATTCACAAATTCACGCAACACTGCTTGTCTGAAATCTTCACTGCCAATACGTTCAATCACTTCCTGATAATGACTGAGGATTTTTTCTTCATCTACCGTAACGAGATTCTCTCTGACGACATGAAAATCTCTTTCCTTGAAATAGTTCAATATTTCCTCTTTTAACCCGCGCTTCAACGCATCGGGCTTTAGAATAATGAATGTGGACTCTTTCATGTTCATCGTACGATTTTCGTTCCGCTCAAACCAGAAATCGCATCTTTTGCTTTTTCCAATGCCGCAATGATTGCGGTACCTTGTGGATTGTGTTCGATAAAGTCGATCGCCGCTTGAACCTTCGGCAACATACTACCCGGCGCAAAATGATTCTCTGAAATGTATTGTCGAGTTTGTGCTACTGTGATGACATCCAATGCCTTCTGATCCGGTTTGTTATAATTGATCATGACTCGATCAACCGCCGTCAGAATAAACAAATAATCCGCATGTAATATTTCCGCAATCTTCGCAGAAGCAAAATCTTTATCGATGACCGCATCAACACCACGGTAGCCATGCTCGGTTTTTACGACCGGGATACCCCCGCCACCCACAGTAATGACGATCACACCATCATTGACCAATGCTTTGACCACATTCTTCTCAACGACATCGACCGGCTTAGGACTTGCGACTACACGACGGTAACCACGGCCAGAGTCTTCGACCATGATATAACCTTTTGATTTTTCCATTTCATTGGCTTCTTCCAAAGTATGGAAACCACCGATCGGCTTTGTCGGATGACTAAAACCCGGATCATTCTCATCTACGACTACCTGAGTCACGACGGTAACAACTTCCTTTTCGATTCCACGAGAGTTCATTTCTTCACGGATGGCATTTTGTAAATGATAGCCGATATACCCCTGACTCATTGCACCACACTCCGCAAATGGCATGATGGGTGTATTGGCTTTCTGATTCGAAACTTCCATAGCCAAATTGATCATTCCGACTTGAGGGCCGTTTCCATGAGCGATTACGAGCTGATGGCCTTCCTCGATCAAATCAACCAGCGGCTTTGCGGTGTTTTTTACTAATGACAACTGCTCTTGTGGCGAATTTCCTAAAGCATTACCGCCCAACGCGATTACGATTTTCATTTTTCTCCTCACAACTTTCTATTAAGCGCTTTCATTTTCTCATGCTCACCATGAATCGACAATGTTCACAGCATATAAAAATCTGCAAGGATGATTATGCAACATGCACATTATTAGCTGATTACGACCCGTTATTCACTGATTTTTTGTTATCTTCGCACAAAAAAAGGCCTCTCGGCCTTTAGTA
The DNA here is from genome assembly GCA_002841605.1 of Firmicutes bacterium HGW-Firmicutes-10. Classification (GTDB taxonomy): domain Bacteria; phylum Bacillota_I; class Bacilli_A; order Erysipelotrichales; family Erysipelotrichaceae; genus UBA2227. The sequence continues at coordinate 3,144 of PHAF01000130.1, forward strand.
AATCACATTGACATCATCGACTTCAATCTTATCTGAAGGTTGAAACGATCGATAAAGCATAAACAGAAATGTCGTATGCACAACGGTAGCAACAGCCGTCACTGCACTGTTTAAGACCGTAGGCAACAATGGGATAAAGGTAAAGAAACCAACCACACCACCAATAATACCTTCAGCCACAGCAATCAGTAAAGCAATTCCCAATAATGTCCAGAAACACCGTTTTGCAATCGAAAATGACTTTTTCAGTGCCGCCCATACGCCCAAATCATCCAGTACCATGCCCCCGAACCAAAACGACACAAAGAAGGCAACAGCAATCGAAACAATGAACAATAAAACCAGACCCAGAATAAACACAAATATTCCTGACTCGCCCATAGCAGCCAGTATGGAAATCATAACAATTACATAAATAACCAGAGCTACAACAAATAACAAACCAAACAAAATTGTTGCTAAAAAGTATCTTAAATATTTACCGATATTTGAACCCAGAGCCAACGCAAAGTCATTGATTGAAACACTTCCTTTGTTTAATCCCAGCTTAACTAACCCTGCGGTCATCGGAATTGCCATAAAGCTGAGAATAGTCGAAATCGCACCGCTGCTTGCGGTATTGCCGATACCCGCGGTTCTGAGTGCTTCAAACAGTGCATCCGGATTATTTAGAAAGTAATCAGGATACTGTTGAAAATCTCTCAATATCGCCTGTAAATCAGCTGTTGTAGGGGTTGAACCCATCACTAATAAAGCCGGAACCAATGTAGCAATAAATACGGGAATCACGATCAAGTAGTTTTTTGTCACGAATTTAAACGCATCTTCAAAATATTTCATAAGAATCCCTCTTGTCTGTTTGCCCTCAGACAAGTTCCCCTTTCGATACCTTAAGTCTATCAAATATAGCGATGTTTCTCAAGGGAATTCCAAATTATGATAGGGACAAATTTATGACAGAACCATTACATTTATTTGTTTTAATGACAAAAAAACATCATTGTTATGACACTTCAATAATGCTATAATTTGTTCAATCGTCTAAAGGTTGGTGGAAATATGCTTACTATTTTACAGTTAAGTATTTACTCTGTTTTTATTTTAATCTTTATCCTTATAAGCTTAAAGCGAGAGCATCATTCACATGACATAAAAGTCAGAGTTTTCAGATACATGATCCTATTGGTTTTAATTTGCTTGCTTTTGGACATCTTATTTATCAGCCTTGAACGAACATCTTATTTCTTTACACGTCCGATTCTGGTCTACGGTAATGCCATTCAGTATGCACTGACTTGTTTGACTGTCTTTATGTGGTATTTATATAACGAACAGTTCATTTTCAATGATCTTTCTCACTTTAGAAAATGGATTAAGTTTACTTCAATCCCTTTGATGATAAACTTGTCACTGTCACTTTTGAGCCCGTGGTTTGGTTTCTTTTATACGATCACTTCGGACAACGTTTATGTTCGCGGCAGCTTATTCTTAACTTCAGCGATAACCACCTACTTTTATGCCGTATTAACAGCATTTCTGATTCATATCCATCGGAATAAAATGAGACGAACTGATTATTTGCCATTAATGTTTTTCATCTTGCCACCTGCTTTTGGTGGTATCATGCAAATGATGAATTATGGTATATTGCTCATCGGACCATCTCTTACTTTTTCATTCTTAGTTGCATTTGTATATATTCAATCAAAAAACATGGAACTGGATTTTTTGACTGGATTGTATACACGAAAGGAACTAGAGAACTATGCGGATATTTTAAGTAAGCAGAAAAATATTAAAAAGTACTTGGGGGGCATGATGATTGATATTGATGACTTCAAGAAAATCAATGATGATCATGGTCATGACGTTGGTGATAAAGTATTAAGAGAAATTTCAGATGTCTTTAAGAGAAGTTTCAGAAATTCAGATTTTGTGTCACGCGTCGGGGGAGACGAATTTGTTGCGGTCTGTGAAGTTCAATCCCTAATGGATCTGGAAGTTATTGTCACTCGTATCAGAGGGCACCTCGACAACATCAATTCACTATCTCATTATCCATTTGAGATTTGCTTAAGCATCGGCTATGATCTCTGGGACACCAAAAACTTCTCAAAGGACGAGTTTATGATACATATCGATAAAAAAATGTATCTTGAAAAAGATGCAAAGAAATTGATTTTATCCTAAGAAAAAAGGCACGATGTGCCTTTTGTTATGCCTTGATTGCTTTGATGAACCAAAGGTTCTTTTGGTATCCAGCCACAAATCCTTCAAAAGC
>PHAF01000131.1 GCA_002841605.1 Firmicutes bacterium HGW-Firmicutes-10
CAATAAGTAATGGCATATAACCTCCCTAAATCAATCCGACAATAATTGAATTGACTTTGTATATTTCTCTTTTCTTTCGATGTCTTTCTCACTGATGCTTTTTAGTCGGGATAAATCACTGTTATGGCGCATATCGGCAATTTTAACGACTCTGGCCAACGGATTTTCCTTGATCTTTAATATATAACTCATATAGTCATCACCTGTTTTAGTCAATAAAATGATGGCCTCAATGACATTGGTTGGAAAATCCTGGTTCATCAGAAATTTTGTCGTCACACCCTGATCTTCCATGGCATCATGAAGCAGTGCCACCATGATAGCATCTCTACCCTCAACCTGATTCGCAACTTCGATCAAATGATCGATATAGGGTTTCCCGGACTTATCCACTTGTCCCCGGTGAAGATTTACAGCCAGTTCGTATGCTTTTTTAATCCATGGATCCTCAAGATCGAAACGCATTTCTTTCATAAATCCTCCCCAAAATGTTCCGTACGGATATCGATATCGGCTTTTTTTGCTTGCTTTGACTGATCTTTTCGAGCAATTTTATAATGAATACCGTCTTTTATAAAATTAGTCCCGGTTTGTCTGAATGAAAATGGGATTTTTGCCTGAATACACTGATGTCGTATATTCATTACCCAATCGTACTCACAGGTCCTCCCATAAGAACCCTGTTCCCCGCCTACCGTAACAAACTCAACATCTTTCAGATAAGCATGCAGATCGATGGGTCCAATCAACGGCTGACAGACGATACCCTTATGTTTGATGGGGTATTGCATAAGCAACGAAAGCCGTTTGTCTGCCATGGCCTGATTTTCAACAGAAACCCCGATCACGACGTTATCATACCCTTCGTTCCAATCATAAGGAATACAGTCAAAAAATCGGTGAATCCTCTTCGTTAAAAAAAGAAATCTCAAATCTGATCGCTCTTTAATATGCGACCAAGCTTCCTTTCGCCAGTCATCCGCATCCTCAATGAAGAAATCTGAATAGAAGCAAGTATAAATCACATCCTTTGATTGTAATTTATACTCACCGCTTTTCTTGCGTTGAACAGGCAAGTCAAAAAACTTCGTTTTAATTACTTCTCTGACATTCTTTCCTTCTTTTCCATCATGAGTATGGATGTAACAGTTTTTACATCCTTCACTAACTTTCTGGCATCCTTGCCAAGGGTTCCAGTTACCCACAGAATCACCTCAACATCACTTGATCAAGAGGTTTCTCTTTTTGATCTCTATAAAAGCATTATATAGTTTTTAGACGATAACTACAAATCAAGCGTGTTGAAAGATTGAAAAGTTGTCAAAATATAAGCAACTCTAATTAAAAAATGGCAGAGATTCATTATTTTACATATGTAATTCTTATTAAGTTAGTGGTACGATATACTCGAAATTCATAACAAGGAGATTCATTATGACGGTTCAATTCAGAAAATATACCGATCAGGCTGGTATTACTGAAGACTATGCGAAAGTCCGTGCATTTTTTTCTCGACTTGGCTACAAAGAATACACATATGCCCGTTGGGATTGGATGACTACACATACTTACCTTGACAAATCTGCCGTTGGTCGTATGGGTTTATGGGAAGAAAATGATGTAGTAGTGGGTATTGCCACAATCGATGGTTGTCTTGGTCAGGCCTTTTGCATGGCATTACCAGATTATGAATATTTGAAGAGGGACATGTTGATATATTCCCGACAAAACTTAGCCACAAAGGATAAATTTGAAGTTACCATTGATGATCAAGATGAGTATTTTCAAAAAATCGCTGTTGAACTTGGATTTGTGGCGACGCCCAGCAAGGAATTCGATGCTATTTTTCATATCGATCAAACATCAACTGAGTATACGTTACCGGAAGGTTTTTCGATTGTTTCCCTACAGGACCGACTGGATTTTTATCAGTACGGTCGCGTATTATGGAAAGGATTTAATCATGAACTTGATGGAGAAGGCGAGTTTGTTTTCAATGAGGAAAAAAGACAGGCTTTTGAGCAAGAACTGATACGGCCAAACGTTGATTTAAATTTTAAAATCGCCGTTGTTGATCCTAACGGTGATTTCGCTTCCTATTGTGGCATGTGGTATGACCCTGAAGCCGGCTTTGCGGTCGTAGAGCCATTGGCCACCGATCCGAAATATCGAAAGATGGGGATAGGCAAAGCTGCGGTATTTGAAGGCATACGACGCTGTGAAAAACTTGGAGCAAAAACTGTGTTTGTCGGCTCTTCGCAGCAGTTTTATTACAACATCGGTTTCAGACCTTATGCGACCGCAACACAATGGAAAAGTAAGATTTAAAATGACACCCGGTACTGGGTGTCATTTTTCACTCGTTATTCAGGATAAGTCAGGGATGTATCATCGATCATATATAAATCATTCAGAAAATTCAAGGCTGCTTCATTTGCCTTTTTCAAATTATGATCCAGGTAATTACCACATTCAATAGCCTCGGTTCCCGGGATTTTTTGATCATACGTGCTAATAAATGTAAACATGTCCTTCACTAAAACAAACAGCTGTTCGTTTGCCATATCACCACTGACTAACAAATAAAATCCGGTGCGGCATCCCATCGGGCCGAAATAAATGATCCTGTCTTTATGTATGGGATGATTACGTAAGAATGTTGCACCAAGATGTTCGATCGTATGCAACTGAGGATTATCGAGCACAGGCAAAACATTGGGTTTGATCAAACGGATGTCATAGGTTACGACCACTGAGTTACCCACCGGATCCCGCCGGGATTCATACACTCCTGGAACTAACGTGTTGTGATTAACAGTAAAACTTTTGATTCTCTCCATAAGGTTTCCTCTTTCTATTGTTTAAATCGTTTTGAACATTGTGAGATCGTTTCACTATCCGTCCCGCAACATCCACCGATGATTTTCACACCATAATCTATATACTGTTGTGCAACATCGACAAACTCCGAGGCATCGACAAGATAATGAAGGCTGCCGTCCTCATGTGTACACGGCATCCCGGCATTGGGTTGTACCAGTATCGGGGTTTTGCTTATTGAACAAAGATTTTCGACGATCGGTATCAATTCCTTTGGACCCCATGAACAGTTGACGCCCAAAGCATCCACTTTCAACTCCTCAAATGCTTCGACCATATCTTCTACGGAAACTCCCATCATTGTTTTTCCGTTTTGATTAAACGTCATCGTCGCAATCACCGGCAAAGAACTGTTTTCTTTTGCTGCGCGGATCCCGATTTTGATTTCCTCAATGTCCATAAATGTTTCAAACAAGACCGCATCGACGCTGCTTTTCCCTGCTTCGATGATTTCTTTGAAGTAAGCGTAGCACTGCTCTTCACTCATTTCCCCATAGGGTTCCATCAATACCCCTATTGGTCCGATATCCAATACGATATAGGCATCCTTTGCGTTAATTCTGGCATTATCTATGGCTGCTTCAACTATTTCCTTTACCGAATAAATACTGTCTTGATACTTATACCCATTTACTCCAAAAGTGGCAGTGGTAATGAAATCAGCTCCTGCATCAACATATTCCTTATGAATGCCTCTGATAATTTCCGGATGGGTAATATTGAGTTCTTCCATCATCGGACGAAATGGAAATCCAAGCTTTAACATCCGTGTACCCATTGCACCATCAAACAGTTGAACTTTCGAAAAATCAATCATATGTATCCATCCCTCCGCTTTTCTTATTAGTATATCACTTGTCATCCACTGGCTCAATGTATCTATAAAAAAAGCACGTTTCCGTGCTTAGGTTGATTCTATTGACAGCGTTGCTGATGACATGGTTTTTTCAAGTTTCTTGAGTTCTGCCTTTGTATAGATCAATGTAATACCTACGGCCGTCCAGTTAATGATGACAATCCCCCACCAGACACCCAAGATTCCCATATTCAACGTCGTTCCCAAGAAGTAAAACAGAACAAATGGCAAGAACTGGCGAAACATACCGATCCACAATGCAAAGTTTGGTTTTTTGATACCTTGCAATACGGAGATGTTCATATTGAGAAATACATAGGTCAAAAATGCCAATACTTCAATTCTCAAATACGTTGTTCCTGCTTCGATGACTATCGGATCGCCGTTAAATATTTGAACAAGGTAAGGGGATGTGAAAAATATGATCACCATACCAACAAGCATAATAAATGCACCAACCTTTGTGACTAGTGATCGAGCCTGAATGATCCTTTCAAAGTTGCCGGCACCGAAATTCTGCCCCACAATGCTTAGTACTGCCACATTTAACCCAAGTGTTGGCAGTAATACAAGTTGTTCGATCCGGACAGCAGCTCCATACGCCGCAATTGTTTGTGATCCACCATACAATAAGACAAAATAATTAATGATAAAAACACCTAAAGCAATCGTTGCTGTATTAAGAGATGCCGGTATGACTTGTTTAAGCAGTGCTCGGATGGTCGATAATGAGCCAAACGATTTCTTAAACATATCGATATCAAACAATTCTGATTTCATCCAGCGATTTGCCAAATATACTGTACCGAACAACTGTACGATGACCGTAGCAAGAGCAACCCCCACTGTGCCTAAAGCAGGCAATCCAAACCATCCGAAAATCAACAGCGGATCAAGAATCAGATTCATGAAAAAGCCGATAATCAGATAATTTCGATAAGGCTTGGTATTTCCTTGTGAAGCCAATAATCCGTTAAGAGTGAAGTTTAGAAGGAAAAACAAAGACCCAAAAAAGATGGTCTGTGTGTAAGCGACCCCTAATCTTAGACTTTCACCATAAGCACCTGTAAGTTTGAAGAGCGGTTCAATCGCAAACGGCGCAAAAAACACTAAGGCAATTCCGATTGTCAGTGACATCAACAGAGAATTACGAGCAAGTTGATGGTATTCTTGTGTATCTTTCTTACCGATGGCAATGGCTGATAATGTTGATGCCCCATTCCCAATCCCTGCGCCTATCGCAATGATTAAAAAGAATATTGGAAAAGACAAAGACAGTCCGGCTAAAGCATCCGTGCTTAACTGTCCGGCATAAATACTATCTACGACATTAAACATCGTATTAAAGAAAAAGCCTACGGAAGATGGAATCGCAATGGCTTTAACATGCGACAAAATACTTCCTTCGGTCAAATCGTATTTTTTCACGTTACACTCCTTGTGTTGGTAACTTGATTATAACTATTTTGGCATTTTGGATAAAGTAAAATACCCACAGGGGGTATTTTACTAAAGAAGTCAGGATTTAATCCTGTCTAATAAACTATTCTTCGTCTTCTGCCCAACGCAGGGAACGTTGAACTGCCTTTTTCCAACCCTTATACAGTTTTGCACGGACAGCTTCGTCCATATTTGGCGTAAATTTACGGTCCAATTGCCACTTATCAAGCAACTCATCTGT
>PHAF01000132.1 GCA_002841605.1 Firmicutes bacterium HGW-Firmicutes-10
GCAGTTTGAAGGTGCTGATGTATTTATCGGTGTATCTGCTCCGAAAATCGTTACGATCGATATGATTAAGTCAATGAATAAAGATGCTATCGTGTTTGCGATGGCGAATCCGGAACCGGAAATTGCTTATGCTGATGCTATTGCCGGTGGAGCTAAAATTGTTGGTACCGGTCGTTCGGATTTCCCAAACCAAGTCAATAATGTCTTGGCATTTCCGGGATTGTTCCGTGGTGCCTTGGATTGCAGAGCACGCAAAATTACAGATGAGATGAAAATGGCAGCTGCAGTTGGTATCGCTTCTTTGATAGAGGAGAAGGATTTGACTCCTGAATACGTCATTCCATCCCCATTTGATCCGCGAGTGGCTAAGAAAGTTGCTGAAGAAGTTAAAAAAGTAGCGATTGCTACGGGTATGGCTCGGATAACTGAATAATTTTGGGGGGAGAGATTTAAATCTCTCCCCACTTTGTTATTTATTTAATTTTCGACTTTTGTTATAATCATCTTATGCATAAAGGAGTCTTTTATGGAAAAAATAAAACTTATACCTGCACGAGAACAAATCGCAACGGAAATCAAACATGCTATCATATCCGGTCAATTACAACCGGGAACAGAACTGGTTCAAATGAAAATTGCTGAAATGTTAGGGGTATCGCGCATGCCTATTCGCGAGGCTTTTCATATTCTTGAAAAAGATGGCTATATCATACTTGAAAACTCCCGCAAAGCAATCGTATCCGATTTTACCATTGATAATATTATCGAACATTATGAATTGCGTGCACTTTTAGAAGGGAATGTTGCCTTTCGTGCAGCGCAAACACGACCGGATGTTACTCAACTTCAGGAAATAGTTGATCTTATCGACAAGAATCTCGGTAAGCCGGATTTTGTCCATTACAACGAAATGTTTCATAAAGAAATATGGCATTTATCACAAAGTCCAAAGCATACTGAGATCATTACAAATTTGTGGAACCGAATTCCCCATCAGTTGGTCGTTGTTACTGCTGAAGGCCAGAATGCTTCCAATATGGAGCATAAAATGATTCTGAAAGCACTTAAAGAGGCGGACGCTCCGGCAGCCGATCATCACATGCGTCAACATATTTTACGTTCGATGTCAGATTATACTTCAAGAATAAGAAAAGGGCTTGATTTCTGAGAGGAAATCAAGCTTATTTTATGCAAAGATTGTTTTTACGACGGTGATCCAGAAGACCAGGGAAATCATTGAGAGCAGGGTAGTAATAATTACAATTTGTTGTGCCAGTGGCGCATCACCATCAAGCTTTAAAGCCATGGCATAAGTGGTAACAGCCGTAGGTGCTGCATAGAAAATCATGAGCGCAGTCACTTCGATCTGATTAAATCCAAGCAACACCGCTGCAGCAATAGCAATCATCGGAATGATTACAAGTTTTAACAATACAACAATCGTAAGTGATCGGGCATTTTCTCTTAATGAGTCAAACTTTAATGTGCCTCCTAATACGATTAATGCCAGTGGAGTTCCAAGTTTACCAATGTCACCAATTGATTTTTCGATAAGCGGAGATAACGGCAATTCAAGCAGTAAGAACAGAATTCCGGCAAGTGTCGCTAAAATCAACGGATTCTTTGCAATATTGATCATGATAGACGAAATATCCGGTTTGTTGTGTCGATACATTTCTAAAGCAATGACTTGCATTGGACTGTAAATAGGCATTGAAACCGCAAGAATCAATGCACACAATGCTGTTTCGGCGGGTGAGTAAATTGCGGCCATGATTGGAAATCCCATGATAACGAAATTACTGCGAATGATTCCTTGAATGATCACACCTTTTTTTCGGTTATCTTTTTCGAACAGAGGGGTTATAATAATACTGAAGAAGAATAACAAAAATAGTGAAATGATGACGAATGTCATTACACGAACATTAATAACTGTATCGATATCACTTTGATAAATGCTGATAAATAAATGTGCGGGTAGAAATATCGTAAAAGCCGCATCATTGATTTGGTTTAGTGTAGATAACGAAAAAAAGTTCATTTTGCGAAGCAATTGTCCTAGCCCGATCAAAATAAACAGTGGTGTAACGATTTGAAATGACAGTAGAAAATTTTCAAGCATGACTGACCAACTTTCATCCAGTTTTTCATGTTGGTTAACATAAAATATCTGATATAATTATAAATGGATACTGTATCCAATACAAGAGGTGAAATTATGATTGAGTCATTACGCGTACTAAATCTTCAGTCTGATGAACAATTGAAGAAACTTAAAAGTTTTTTAAATGATTTCAACTTAACTTTAGATGCCATTGATTATGCCATTGTTGCTGAGATCGGGCAGACGATCATTGGCAGTTGTTGTAAACATAGAAATATACTGAAGTGCTTTGCAATCCGTTCAGAATATCAAGGGTTGGGTTTGACACAAAAACTTTTGACCGAGGTTGCTTATAAAGCCTTTGAACAAGGTTATTATCATACTTTTATCTTTTCGAAACCATCAAATTCAGAGATTTTTCTGTCGTTGGGATACAAGGAAATTATGACTACGGATGAAGTGATTTTAATGGAAAAAGGAAATACGAGCATCAAAGATTATATAAGCGATATAGAAAGAAAATACAGTTTAGGTTCGACTATGAATGGTGCGATAGTTATGAATTGCAATCCGTTTACATTGGGTCATCAGTATCTGATTGAAACTGCCTCAAAGCAAGTAGATCGCTTGATCATTTTTGCGGTCGAAGAAGATGCATCTACTTTTCCATTTAAAGATCGCTTTGAGTTGATGATACAAGGGACGAAGCATTTGGATAATGTGTTGGTTCTGCCTTCGAGCTTTTATATTATTAGCCAAGCCACATTTCCGAATTATTTCCTTAGAGATAAAGAACATGCCTTTACAACGTATGCACGATTGGATCTATCGATATTTGGTTATTGGTTTTCTCAACTAAATGTCAAAATCCGTTTCGTCGGTGAGGAACCACTCGATCCGATGACGGATATGTATAATCAAACCATGATGGAAGTATTGCCAAAATATGGTATGCAGTTAAAAATCATCCCAAGAAAAGAAAATGATTCCGGTGTTATAAGTGCTTCGAAAGTGCGTGCTTTACTTAAAGAAGATCGATGGGAAGAAGTCGCGAAATTCGTTCCGAAGACAACCTATGATTACTTACTGAGGGCAGACGAAATCATCGCTAAACTGAAAAAATATGACAGTCAGCACTGATCTGCTATTTTCGCGTGAAGAAAGAGCGAAGTTTCAAGAAAAACTTATCAAACAATGGAAACTGCCACTTATCGTAATCAAGGCAAATATGCCTGGCAAGCACAAGTATGATCCGTTCTCATTATATGCAGTGACAATCATTGCACAAGAAGTCTTGTCAATAATACCTTCAGTCCATGTGTTACGCCAACATACAGCAGAGGGGTGTATTGTATTTGTCGTTTGTCCTCAAGAGTCATTATCTTTGAAAAGAAAGATGCTAGATATAGAAGAAAACCATTCGTTAGGCAGGATCATTGATATCGATGTACTAAACGAAAAAGGTGATTTACTATCAAGAAGAGATTTTGGATACTCAATCCGGTCATGTTATTTGTGTGATCGTCCGGCATACCAGTGTTCCCGCAATCAAACGCATCCAGTTGAAGATATCGAAAGTCATATTCACAGTAGAATTCTCGATCATGTTCAATCATCGCTAAAATATCAAATCACTTTTGCTTTATTGGCTGAAGTCAGTGCACATCCGAAATTTGGACTAGTTACCCCGTTTGGTTCGGGTATTCATAAGGATATGAATATCGATACATTTATTGACAGTATCATGGTAATTTCTGGGGAAATTGCCAAGGCGAATGAGTTAATATTTCATGATTGGACATCCTATTTCGACGCTTTGCGCGCAATTGGTAAAGTTGCTGAGAAAAAAATGTTTGATTCAACTAATGGTATCAATACGCACAAAGGAGCTATTTTCACATTGTTGATGGTAATCGGTGGTTGGCAACTTAGTAGAACATTAGGGATGTTGACCGAAAAAATTCAAGAATTGGCTGTTTCGCTTATCAGGGATTTTGAGGATATCCATCGAAAGTCTGAGTTGACTGAAGGTGAAATGCAATACTTGGCATCGGGAAACAAGGGAGTTCGTGGTCTTGCATTGTCTGGTTTTTCACCGCATCTTATGGATGCTCTAGAATTTTATCGAATGGTTGATGCCGATATCAATGAGAAAATGGTACGCACCTTGTTGTTTTTAATGTCGCGATTGGATGATACGACCGTGATCAAGCGAATGGGTGAGGGTGGCTTGAAATGGCTGAAAGAACAATCAAAGATTATCTTAAAGAAAGATATAGATTTTTGGGTAGATTTTGATTATCAATGTCATCAGCGCAATTGCAGTGCTGGTGGCAGTGCAGATATGTTATCCGCTGTGATCTTACTTGATTTATTGGAAAAAAAGGAGAGAGAATTCCTATGAAAATAACAAAACCCGCTCAAGCGGGAACCATGGAGTCCAATGACATTTACGTTCAGTTATTGCCGGCTGAAGGTGAAGGTATTGAAATTCGACTCAAAAGCGTCGTCATCAAGCAATTTGGCAAACAAATCCGAAAGGTAGCCCTAGAGACTCTTCAAAACATGGGTATCACGGAATGTTTGTGTCTTTTGGATGACAAGGGAGCTCTTGATTACACCATTGCAGCTCGTATAGAAAGTGCGGTGAAACGAAGCTTATGATTAGACGTACAGCATTATTCATTCCGGGGAATAACCCGGCCATGCTTTTATCAGCAAACATTCTTGGAGCAGATTCTGTCATTTTGGATTTGGAAGATGCAGTTGCACTAAATCAGAAGGATAGCGCAAGAATGTTAGTAAAGCGCGCCATAACGACCTTTGATTTTACTGGAATTGAAGTGTTGGTAAGGATCAATCCGGTATCAACACCTTTTTGGAAAGATGATTTAAGAGAGATTATTGAGGCTCAACCGGATGGTTTGGTCATTCCTAAGGCAACCAAAGCGGATGTCATGGCTATTGAATCTATGGTCGTTGAACTTGAAGAAAAGTATAAGACAAACAAAAAGGTCGGATTTTTGCTCATTGCCGAGAGCGCTCTTGGAGTAGAAATGATTAGTGAAACTTTGGCCTGTTCAAATCGGATCAATGGTGTTTTGTTAGGTGCTGAAGATTTAACGGCTGATATGGAAATCGCTCGTCGTGTCGATGGCGAAGAAATCGATTACGCCCGCAAGCGTGTCGTTATGGCATGTAAGGCATTTCGTATACAACCTATGGATACACCGTTTACTGATGTCGATAACTTCGAAGGATTAGTGGCTGATACTCAGAAAGCCAA
>PHAF01000133.1:0-5328 GCA_002841605.1 Firmicutes bacterium HGW-Firmicutes-10
TTCAAAAGGTTGAGTCATATTTTCACCCATCACACTTTTACTGGCACGAACTTTTATACCTACGATCAAATCCCTGTAAGCACTTATTTTCTGGCGGTTTGCCTCAAGGTCAATTAGACTTGGATCGGCAAGTTCGTCAAGGCGTGTAAGCCCAACGGAAGAGATGTTTAAAAACATCCGAACTTTGGTTTGATAGGATGGCAATGATGCTACAAATGAGTCGATATTTGAACTCCCGCAAGATCCTGCATCTACAACCAGCGTAACTCCTTGCTTTACACCGATTTGATCGGGGGTAAGACCAATGGAAACGGATGGATTCGCATGAGTATGCAAATCCATCCATCCTGAAGATATATAGTCTTGTTCAATATCGATCTCAATGGCATCTACATCCAGTTTTTCACCAACATGCACGATTCGACCATCTCTGATGTATATAAAAGGGCTCGTAAGATGGTACGCACTGTTGCGGTCGATGAGTATTCCGTTTTTTATGCAGAGCATTGATGTTTCCATGTTAAGATTAAACTCCTACGCCCACGCCTAGCAGTAATAGAATCCCTGCAAATGCCATTGCACCAAGGATTGCACCACCGACGATCGGCTTTTTGAATTTATAGAATAATAAGGCACCGGCAATTGCCCCAATACCAGCCGGAATGCTATAAGCAACAGCACTGAATAATACCAATGGACCAAGCGCTTCTCCTGTTTTGTTCCCTGCACCAATCATGATAGCTGTTGCATTTGCTGGAGCAGCATTTGGAGCTATCTTTCGAATAGCAATTATAATAACTCCCAAGCCAAATCCAATTACACCACCTGTCAGCAATGCTAATGGGAAACTTTCGATCAATGATGTGAAACCTGATGCTATCAATAATGCAGGAATACCAACACCTACACCAGTCATTAATGAACCGCCGATATCCAAAACGCCGACTAAAGGTCCTTCAAGTACACGGGCAATTAAGAATCCGGCTGAGAAAGCAGCAGCACCTGAATAGTCACCTGTATTTTTACCAATATCGAATAGTTCGGCTACGAAGATTTCATTGGTCATACCAACTCCGTTTGTGAAATACATGCTTGTTGCACCAACAACTGCAGCTGCAGCAACGGCAAGCAAAATCACGAATGCATAATCATGTGATAAATATTGTTCTAGTTTCTTCATTAATTAGCACCTCCAAAGAATTGCGTGATCAACTTTGTGTGGAATCCGCGGAAGTATGCAATGGCAAGAATCAAAGCAATAACTACTGCAATTAGAATAACAGTCGATTTAGCTTTATGACCTTTTTCTTGAGCATTACTACCAATCAAAATTCCGAAGATGATGCCCGGCAATGCATTTCCGGAAATCATTTGCATGATACCGCCCAAAGCAAATGCCCAACTACCCGTGATCTTACCATCATCGATGGCTGCCCACAAAAAGATCAGGGGCATGACGATCGTAATCATATTGTTCGCGGCAGGAGTCAGAATCGATTTTGCAATCGTTGACAATTGAATCGGAACAAGAGACGATACTGTATTCAAAGTAACAAATACAAATGCTCCAACAAATGCACCAACAACCATCATTAAGAAAATATTTTCAAATGGACGTTTGGTTTTGTCTTTGGTAAACAAAGACACGATTGCTGCGGTCCAGTTTGGCAAAACGCGATGCAATACATCTTGCGTTAAGGCACCGGTACCCACAACTGCAGCAGCGGATGTAATATAGAAACCTGCTCCAAACGATAAGTGAGAAATCGGATCCCCATTACAGGCATTCATTTCACCAATCGTGCGGAAAGCTCCCATACCCTGAAGTTTTGGTGCATAAAACATTCGAGCAGCACCTGCGGCGATGGCAGCGCCTCCAAGGGCACCGACAACCAGAGATTTTAATACTACTTCAACAATCATGACAAACCCTCCTCTAGATTTATGTATCTAACCTCAACTTTTATGTTGAGTTTCAACACCAACGTCTTAATCTCTCTTGGAAAAAGCAAATAAAGGAATCGCTCTTTTCTGCTCTTCTCGGCTTTATTGAGCAACTCGACCTCGATGGCATTCATACTGATGATGCTGCCCTGCACTTTCTTAGCAACCTCAACCCTAAGTTGCTGAAATGCTGCCTCTAGTGCATCTGCCTGCTTTTCTCCAGAACCTTCCACTTGGCATTCAATCACTTTTGTGCTTAAAACATTCATTTTATTCTCCTTTTTGGACGGCCAAATAGGTTTCTACCAGTTTTATACCCAGTTCTTCCGTATCCATAAAACCAAAACCTAACACCTGGTATCCATCCTTGACTGCTCTGACCCCTGCTTCAACTGTTCTCAAATGATGAACAGCCCTGAAACCAAACTGATTGGCCGCTGTAATTGCTCCTGCTCCGCCAGAACCGCAGAAACTTATTCCAATATCTGCATTGTGTTCTTTCATATAAGAACCTAACTTCATGTCTGCAACCATACCTGGAATGACGATGGCTTCTCCACCGGCCTTTCGAACCCCGTTAGCAGTTTTTTCTCCTCCGCCCATTCGATGACCAATGACGATTAGTGGTTTACTCATGTGTGTTCTCCTTTCGTAAAAACTGGTCGATATACAGAGCTATGAGGAATTTCTCGAACTCGGTTATCGATGATGTACCAAACTGCATTTTAACTGCATCGTCCAACTCAGTTGCCAATTCTAATGAACGATTCATTAGTCCGTGTTCTTCCGGAATTTCCAGTTCATTTTGTGCCTTTGTTGTTATACGCTCTAACAGTGTGGCTATATGGTTCCAGAAAGTTTCAAAATTATCTGGATTTACCTCGACTCGATGTTTATCTAAAAAGTTTGCTACAAACTCTAGTTGCGGAAGATAAACCTCCACATTTTCAATATACTTTTTCAAAAATTCAAAGTTCATATTTACATCACCCCTCATAATATGTAATGAAAGAACGAAATTCTTTCGGAATAATTGATCGAACATTGTAAAGCTTGCTCCACAGACGTAAAGAATTCTTCCATTTGATTGTAAAGTTTTGGATGATCCTCTGCGATCTTTTGATAAATGCCGACTGCATCTTCAAACTGCTCATTTTCACTTCTGTACCAGCGCTCTATCGCCATCAACATATGTATAGTAACTCCTAACATTTTGTCGTGAGATAACGAGTATTCACGCATGATCTCAGCGAGAGTGTCTAGGAGGTATACTGTAATCCTTGAAATCAAATTAGCATATTTTGGCAAATCAGCTTTTGAATCTGCCAACAATGTTGAGCTTGCAAACTCCTTCTCATATGGAAGAACAGTACTATATTCGCCAAAGTCAATGATTTTACGGATTTTCTCAATATCCTCATATCCTAAGATAGGTGATACGATGACTGTAGGTATTTCTTTGGTTTTTATAGGTATCGTACTTATTATTAAATCGATTTCATCTGAAGAAAATGCTTCATGATGGAATGCTGATATCGTTTTTATAATACTAAGGTTTGTAAAGCGGTTGATTAGCCTTGCTTCCATTAGGTTCGAGAATCCTCGTCCCGTAGCACATACAACAGCAACACGAACTTTGTTGTACTCGTTACTTTTTCGATGTTTATATAAGTACATGATCAGATAACTTATCTCATTTTGAGAGTATGGTATGCCTAGTTCTTGCATTAAAATACTAAACATTTTCTCAGCTATGATCTTCTCATCCGGGTATTTCGTAAATAATTGATGCCTTAACGGATTATCCATTTCTGCATGATTACTTTCCCATCTCTGAATACTTTGATTAAGGTGCGGGAATAAGTCAAACGCGAACTTATGAATGTCATAATATTCCGGGTGATCAATTGCTGAAGTCATTAAATTAATGATTCGGCGAAGATCCTCTCTGCGGTTTTCTTTGTTTACAATGATTCCACATCTACTCATTTGACGAATCAGATAATCCAGTAATACATCTGTTTTTCTTAAAATTGCATTAAGTACGCCTTTTACATATTCAAGCTCTTCAACCGTTGATTTTTGTTTTGGTAGAGGATCTAATGTTTTTTCATCGATGGCGAATATTACAAGACAGAACATGTAGAATTCAAAGTAGCTCTTCTGAGTCAGCCACAGATCACTGTTTCGATTCTGAATTTTTAATGCAACATCCAACTTTTGACAAAATTCATAAGTCACTTTTTGTCTTAACTTAGTTGGCAACATCGGGTAGAAATCATCAATGATGAAATAATTCGATAACTCTCTTGTTAAAATATTACTTGCTAATATAAGTTTCTCTTCACTGCTGCCTTTGAGAAGATACCCTTGAAATCGCTTTACTTCAACAGAAACCACTGAATTTTCGATGATCGAGTAATCCTGAAGTAAACGATTGATACTTGACGGACTGCTGTATAAAGCCTCAGCCAAGTGATCTGCAGATACGTGTTTGTCACTTAATAGTAAACAGAAATATATCTCAATTTCTATCTCCGTTTTTGATAACTCTTTGTTTATCGATATGCCTGCTTCACTGGGAATCTTATGTTTGTCTTCAGCTTGTATGAAATAGCCGACCTTGTTTTTATGATGAAGTACAACGCCAAAGTTGTTGAGTTCATCTTTAATAAAATCTAGGTCGTAACGAATCATACGTTCTTTTCGTTGATAGCGACTTGCAAAGTCTTCCAAAGTTATTGGCAAGTTGGACGTTATCAAGTCTTGTAAGATTCTTCGTTTTCGATCTTTGATTGCCATTTTCAAGGTTATTTTTCCTCACTTTCAGTATATGTTATGTCCTAATACCATTATAAGTTCAATTGCTTGCAATTATTAATGTTTATTTTGCAATAATGACGTCGGTAGAGATAAAAAAACTAATCGAACTGTTCTCAATGAGATTTTATTACGATCGGATACTTGCTTCATTCAGTTTTAGTTGAAAAATGTTATCTTTCTCATCGCTAATTCAATAATAATCGAGATTTTATATCAATTAATGTTTGTTACGTCCTGAAAAAACCAAAGAAAAAGCGACATGATGTCGCTAATAAGGTCTTCCTTTTTCTAACCAGCCGTTTTGCTTCCAGTGATTGCGATCGACCATATTCCAGTCGTTTCCTTTTTGCATCATTCGCATAATCAAAAAGAGTGCTTTTGTTTTCAAAGATGGTTTTATCTTTTTATCCAATTGGTGAAGTACTTTCAACGCAGTCGCATCGACCGCTTTGATTATTTTGACTTTCTTCTTATCATCGATCTCCTCGTATTTCATGGCTGCAACATTAAATTTCATGGAAAAAATCTTCGCGACACCCCAAAACTCGAGATTGCCGCGCA
>PHAF01000133.1:5336-6430 GCA_002841605.1 Firmicutes bacterium HGW-Firmicutes-10
TGCCGCGCATAGTCTTGCTCGTGTGACTTGTACCTGAACCTGCAGCTGTCGTGATTGTGACGGCAACTTTATTAAACATTGACGGGTGTGGCCGATGAGGCATCCACCGATAGGCAAAATGATCCAATAAGTTTTTTAAGCCGCCACTGACATCCATACAGTAAACCGGTGAAGTCATAATGATACAGTCCGCATCTAAGATTTTTTGTTGAATCTTTGCGACCTTCTCGAAATGAGGACAATTCTCTTCGCCGTTGGTAATGCACTGAAAACAACCGACACAGTAATCCGGCAAGTCTTTTGGCATGGTGATTTGTTGCACATTGACTTCCCTTTCTTTACTCATTTGATCGACCAGCATTTGTTTGATATGCCAGGTACTTCCCTGGCGTTGTGTTCCGTTGATAACTAAGATATTCATGTTCCCCTCCCAAGGTGAGCGTAAAGTTCGATTCGAAACGCTCTTTTTTTTATAAATAGCTGAACGTGGAAACTACTCAAATGAGATTTAAATTCTGTATAAGTCATTGATTTACATCCAACAAGGATTTATCAAATGCCAAAACCTCCCAATAGGATCACCGCCGAAAAAATGACGACATCTTGCAAGAAATGGATCAGCCAAGAGGCAAACAATCCTTTTGTTTCAATCATACTGCGACACAAATACCAGCCAAGAACACCACTCATCACAACTCCCAAAGGACCACCAGGCGCACCAAAATAATGGGCCACACCAAAGAAAATCGCACCTAGTAAAACAACATCATTCTTATCTAGAACCGTTGTAAGTGAAGCAATGATCGTATTGCGATACAAAATCCCTTCAAAAAGTGAATTTCCTAATGCTAAGATCAGTACAAAGGGCATCAAAGAAAGCAATACATCGATGTTTCTAACGAAAGTAAAACCGGTTACGGTAACCACGGTCCCCAAAAAAGTACCCATGGATATAAGTATCGCAGATATCACCGCCAGTTTCCCCCACGATATCTTCTGATGACCGATCCCTAGCCATCCCATGCGATCAGCTTTTACTTTCAAATCTCCCATCAGCATAAACGATTTCTCAAAACCTCCGAAGATCGGAAGAG
>PHAF01000134.1 GCA_002841605.1 Firmicutes bacterium HGW-Firmicutes-10
ATTCCGGAATTTGCTACGGATGACCGTTCAGCCGCGAAACCGGATTTCACCGGAACAAACAATCAGATCTCCGGCGTTGATGAAGCGGACATCGTAAAGACGGATGGTTTTTACATTTACCAACTCACAAACAATCGTTTACGTATCATTCGGGCATTCCCTTTGGAAGATGCCGGACTGGTCATGGAAAAAACCTTCGAGGAAAACGCCTATTATTATCAAATGTTTCTACATGATAATTATCTGGTCCTTTTGGGCAACCGCTGGGAAGCTTATCAGCCGGAAGAACCTGAAGGCGATCAAAAGCCCGATTCAGATGAAGGTGAACCGAAAACTGCCGCTCCGATTGATGGCAGAAGCATGATCTGGTGGGGGAAATCGTATCAACGCATCGTTGTTTATGATATTTCCGATCGTACAAGTATCAAAAAAGTTAAATCTCTGGAAGTCGAAGGCTATGGATTGACCGCCAGAAAAATCGATAACAAAATTGTCTTGGTCACCAACAAAGGCGGCTATTGGGGCATGTACCGCGGATTTGCGGAAGACTACAGCACAAGTGATGTCAATTTGGATGACGTATTGCCTTCGTATCGCGTCGATGATGAAAAAGCAAAACTGATCGATGCGACCAGTGTCAAAGTCATCGGAATTCCGGATTCGACCGATATGACCACCATCACGACACTAACCCTGGCCGATGATTTTAAAACTGAGATGGAAGTGATCATGGTAGGAGCCGCAACCGTAATGTCAACCCGTGAACATCTGTACATCGCCCATCAAAAATGGCCTCAGTACAACGAACTGACAGGAGTATTTGATGGTACTGTTATAACCGAAATTTATAAACTGAACATTGAAAACGGTGTCAAACTGTTGTCCAGCGGTAAGGTTGACGGATATTTGATCAATCAATTCGCGATGGATGAACATGATGGCAAACTGCGTGTCGCAACTACTACTCAAAAATACAAACAAAATCAAGAGTGGGAAACAGAAAATCATGTCTTCGTTCTTGATTCCAATATGAAAGAAGTCGGTCACTTAGGCAAGATTGCTACCGGCGAAAGCATTTATTCCGTCCGTTTCTTGGGCGATCGCGTCTACATGGTCACTTTTGAACAAATTGACCCGTTCTTCGTCATCGATTTGAGCACGAACCAACCCAAGATCCTTGGCGAACTGAAGATTCCCGGATTCTCCAATTACTTACATCCGATCGAAGGAAACCTGGTGTTCGGTATCGGTAAAGATGTCAAAGTCGAATCGGATGGGCGTCTGGTTACCGGATCATTGAAAATCTCGTTGTTTAATGTTGCTGATGAACTGAATCCAAAAGAGGTCGCCAACTTGATGATCGGCTCGGAATACACGTATTCTGAAGCGTTGTATGATCATAAAGCCGTATTGTATGTTAAAAACAAAAATCTCTTGGCCTTTACGGTCAATGATTACAATATCGCCGTAAGCTCAGACGATAAATATTACTACACCAATCAAGCAATCTTCGTTACCGTTGATCCTAACGGAAATCTTGTATTGAAAAACAAAGTCGAACAAAAACCAAACTCAAAAGACATTGATCCAACGATTCAAAGAATCATTCACATCGACAATTACGTATATCTGTTGTCCGATAAAATGTTCACTGTTCTTGATATTGACACCTTGGCTATCGTTAAGCAAATCAACAAATAGCACCAAAAATACAAAGCAATCAAGTAAAAAGCCAAGACGAACATCTTGGCTTTTGCTATGCTATTTAAATCTCTTCTTGGGTGTATAATGCGTATGCAGCAATTTGTGCGACACGTGACCGCATGGTTCGTGCAAGAAATTCTCATACAGGGCTAAGATCTGAGTGTTCTTGTGGGATTGGCGAACCGGACGGGCCTCATCTTCGGCATATATTGCTTTTGCACGCAATTTGAGCCACTGATTATTCGGATACTTGTTGCGGATATTCGCATTGACGATCGACTGTCCGCCGCCATTGATACAGCCACCCGGACAACCCATGATTTCGATGAAATGATAGGGCGATTTACCGTTTCGGATGTCATCCAATAACGGCTTAGCCAAGACCATGCTGTGTGCGACCGCGACATTGATATTGACCCCATCAACGGTAATGGTTGCTTCTTTGATCCCGTGAATACCACGAACAGCTTCAAATTTGACATCATCAAGCTCTTGATTGGTCAGTTTGACATAAACCGTACGCAAAGCAGCTTCCATAACGCCTCCGGTAACACCGAAGATCGCACCGGCACCCGTATATTCACCAAACATGTCCTGATCGTACTCTTCATCATCGAGATAAGCAAAATCAATACCATAAAGTTTGATCAAACGGCCAAGCTCACGAGTCGTTAACACGGCATCGACATCTTTCATACCGTTTTTAATCATCTCTTTGCGCTCTTTCTCATCTTTTTTAGCAATACATGGCATGATCGAAACGACATACATATCCTTTGGATCGATACCCTTGGTTTCTGCATAATAGGACTTCAAAATCGCACCAAACATCATGTGCGGAGATTTGCACGTTGAAAGGTTTGGTATTAAGTCAGGGTATTCAAATTCAAGATAACGAACCCATCCCGGTGAACACGAAGTGATCATCGGTAAGGTACCCTTTTCACTGAAACGATGCAGGAACTCCGTACCTTCTTCCATGATTGTCAAGTCAGCCGCATAGTTGGTATCGTATACTTTCGCAAAACCGATGCGACGCAATGCCGCAACCATTTTTCCCGTTACTCTAGAACCAATAGGCATGCCGAATTCTTCGCCCAAAGAAGCTCTGATAGCCGGAGCTGTCTGAACGATGACATGTTTTTTCGGATCACTCAATGCCTGAACGACTTCATGAATTTCTTCTTTTTCAGACAAAGCACCGACCGGACAGACATTGATGCACTGACCGCATTGCATGCAGTTGACATTGGCGAAACTCTTATCCAAAACAGGACCGACTTTGGTTTTAAAACCGCGGTCCATATAGCCCAAAATCCCAAGACCTTGTACATTCTTGCATGTTTCAACGCAACGTCCGCATAAAATACATTTCGATGTATCCCGCACGATACCGTTGGCAACATCATCATACGTTATGGCTGTACGTTCCCCTTGATACTTCACATCGCGAATACCCAAGTTGTCGGCCAAGGATTGCAGTTCACAGTTTTTGTTTCGAATGCAGGACAAACAATCTTTGGAGTGATTCGATAAAATGAGGCTGACCGTGTTTTTGCGTGCTTCGATTGCGCGGGCAGAGTGAGTAAGAACTTCCATGCCCTCATTGACCGGATATACACAAGCAGCACCCAACGTTCTCGAACCTTTGACTTCTACCGTACAAACACGGCATGCGCCGGTTTCTGTACAGTCTTTCAGATAGCACAACGTCGGAATATTGATTCCGGCTTTTTGGGCTGCAGCCAATATGGTAGATCCCGGTTCAACCGTTACCGGTATATTGTTAATTTTTAAATTGATCATTGTTTACCTCCTAAACCCTGACAACGGCATCGAAACGGCAAGCTGTCATACAAGCACCGCATTTAATGCACTTGCTAGGATCGATGACATACGGTTCTTTTCCAGGAACCCCGGAAATCGCACCGGTCGGACACTGCTTAGCACATAAAGAACATTTACGGCACTTGTCTGCAATGATCGAATACGTCAGCAAGGATTTACAAACGCCCGACGGACATTTCTTTTTGACCACATGCGCTAAATACTCATCTCTAAACAAACGTAAGGTCGACAGAACCGGATTTGGAGCTGTCTGACCCAGACCGCACAAGGATGTTTCTTTGATCTTATCAGCCAAATCTTCCATATCATGCAATGTCTGTAAAGAACCCCTGCCTTCACACACATCATTCAGCATTTCCAGCAAGCGCTTGGTTCCGACACGGCACGGCGTACATTTTCCGCAGGATTCATCGACGATGAAATCCATATAGAAACGGGCAACGTCAACGATACAGTTGTCTTCATCCAAGACGATCATACCGCCTGAACCCATCATTGAACCCAAAGCTACCAGATTGTCAAAGTCGATGGGTGTATCCAAATCTCTTTCCGTCAGACATCCGCCGGAAGGACCGCCGGTTTGAACAGCTTTAAAATTCTTATTTCCCGGACAACCGCCGCCGATTTCATAAATGACTTCGCGCAGCGTCGTACCCATCGGAATCTCAACTAAACCGGTATTGACGATTTTCCCGCCTAAAGCAAATACTTTGGTACCTTTAGACTTTTCCGTACCAATCGACGCGAACCAGTCCGCACCTTTTAACAGGATAACCGGAACATTGGCAAAGGTCTCAACGTTATTGATAATCGTTGGTTTCCCCCATACTCCGCTGATTGCCGGAAACGGCGGTTTAGGCATCGGCATTCCGCGTTTTCCTTCAATCGAAGCAATAAGTGCAGTTTCCTCACCACACACAAACGCACCGGCACCCAAACGGATTTCAATATCAAAATCGAATTTCGATCCTAGTATTTTTTTACCTAATAAACCATAATTCTTTGCCTGTTCGATGGCAATTTCCAAACGCTCTACCGCGATCGGATATTCTGCACGGATATAAACATACCCATGATTTGCGCCAATCGCATAGCCGGCGATTGCCATGGCTTCCAATACGGCATGAGGATCCCCTTCAAGGATAGAACGGTCCATAAACGCCCCCGGATCGCCTTCATCCGCATTACATATGACATATTTCTGACCTTTGGGCTGGTTTGCGGCAAACTGCCATTTCAAACCGGTCGGAAATCCGCCGCCGCCACGACCGCGTAATCCGGACTTTTTGATTTCGTCAATGACTTCCTGCGGTTTCATGGATTCGAGCGCTTTGCCTAAAGCCATATAGCCGTCCTGAGCGATATACTCATCGATATCTTCCGGATTGATCACACCACAGTTTTTAAGTGCAATGCGCATCTGCTTGGCATAGAAACGGATTTTGTCGATATCAAATACTTTTTCCTTGGTTTCTTCATCGATATCCGAAAGTTCCAACCGTTTGACCGGTCGGCCTTTGTACAAATGTTCTACAACGATTTCTTCAACATCGCTTGGCAGTACGTGACAGTAAAATGTCTTGTCCGGATGAATGGCAACGATCGGACCTTTTTGACACAAGCCAAAACAGCCGGTTTTGATTACTTTTACTTCATCCTGCAAGTCAAACTGACGGACATAACTGCGAAATTTCTCAACGATGACATCCGACTGTGAGGAAGTACATCCGGTACCGGCACAGACTAAAACGTGACCGATTTAACCTTACCCTTACCGATGTGCTCTTCCAAAATCTCAATGGCTTTTTTAGCATCAACCAATACATACGTCGTTTTGTCTCCTTGCGGTCCAAAAACTTCTACGATCGGTTCCAATGTGCACATGCCAATACATCCGGTTTGCGTGACTGTTACCGGATAGTTGTTTTTTGCGGCTTCTTCAACCAACGCTGTCAATACCGGACGTGCACCTGCTGCAATACCGCAGGTAGCCATACCTACGACAATGCGATATTCCTGATTACCCTCGCGCATACTGACGCGTTTTTTCGCCTCATCACGAATGCGCTGTAAATCGCTCAATGATTTCATAACTTTCCTCCCTTAAATATGGTGTTATTTGATCTGCTACATAGTCTCTTAACTGAATCAGAACCGCAGAATCATGACATAGCTCACGGTCCCCGATGGCATTAATGATCTCATCGCTGTCAATGACAACTTTCTGATCATCAAAGTCGAAATTAAATATCAGTCGCCCCAAAGGGAATGCATGGAAACATTCCATCCACGTTTGTGCCAAATCTCCCCAAGGCGGTGTATCCATATGGCTTCTTTTCATTTTGGCTATGACTTCCGTCTTTTGCCAAGGTGTCGAAGTAATTGAAAATTCCCCGTCGCACATCGTACATGTCATTTTCAGCAAAGGTAATCCCAAACCGAACTTACGGGTCGTCCGTGTGGTAAAGAAAGGATCTAAAACCTTATCCAACACATCCGCCCTCATACCGATTCCGTTATCTATCACCGTAAATCCACAAATATCTTCATTCTTTTTACAAAATACATTGACAGTGATTGAATTTGCTTCAGCTCGGATGGAGTTATGTACGATGTCGAGTATATGCATAGCTAGTTCTTGCATCATGTGCGTTCACCCCAAAAATCCTTCCATTGTTTACTGGTTATATAAAAATCTCTTTCGTTGATATCAATGAGCTGATGAGCATCGGAATTGAAGAAAAATAACATATTTTCAAATCGCGGATGCGTTTTGATCAGTTCAATCGTGTGTTTCTGATCGGTTACCTCGATGCCACTGATCGCGATGTCTTCGGGAATAAAGCCTAATTGCCGAATGACACCATGACTTTTTGAGATAGCATGAGCA
>PHAF01000135.1 GCA_002841605.1 Firmicutes bacterium HGW-Firmicutes-10
TTGCCTTATGACCCCGTGACTTTTTCCGATGGCATGCGCAAATACACATCGTCCGCCAACCGAATTGGCTCTATCAATAACTTCTTTGAGCGAAGCGCTTGTCGCCAACGAAAGACAAACGGATACTTTATCGATGACTTCATCGTTTTCATCGTAAATCAACTGCTTACCAAAAAATTTCTCATTGTTTTCGATCGGCATCAGTACGGTTTTTAACCATTGGTCAAATTCCATGCATTCGTCCAATTGTTTGAAATAACAGAGGACATGTACTTCCTCGCTGCTCGTCACTTCAACTCCGAAAATCACATGAATCGGTTTATTTTGAGCAGCTTTTGCAATGGCAGGCTGCTGCTTGCAGCTGTTGTGATCGCAGATGGCAATTACATCCAAACCCTTGATGACAGCCATGTTCAAAATATTGTTAGGCGTCATCTCATCATCGGCACAAGCCGAAAGTGCTGAATGAATGTGAAGGTCTGCAAACATACTATACGCCTTCGCTGATCAGTATTTTACAAATCTCAAATGCTGAAAGAGGCGACTTTAAAATCAGAAAATCTTCTTCGTTCGCCTTTATGATCGTCTCCGGCTGGATTTGTGCATCATGTGCGATAATGACACACGCCAACTCACGCAGCAATGCAACTGCAATAATGTTGGGATGTCCCAAAATCGTGATCCAGGCATCATTGCTTTTGGCATGACCCATGACCCAACTCAGTAAATCCCCGATAAAAGCAGATTTTATTTCAAAATCGGCAGAGGCATCACTAAGTTTTTCAAACCCGTATTTTTCAATTAACAGAGATGCTTTCATGTTATATCTCCTTGACATGGATGATCCTGCAGTCCGCAAGCACAGAATGTCCGGCGACGATTTCCTCAGCCATGACACGACACGACGGATATCCACAGGCCCCACAGTCATATCCCGGCAATTTTTCCAATTGCTCATTGATTTTAGTGAATTCAGCCATTCTTTCTTTCAAAGATTTCATATTCGCACGGTTAAACAGGACCGTCTCCAGTATGACCTCTTCATTGTTCAGCTCAATCGCATCTTTTGTTGCTGATGCATAATGCCGGCGACTGTTGATCGATGCTTCAAAGGGATTACCCCAAAGCAGATTGCCGCCGATGCAACCGTTGATACAATTTGAAAGCCATAGCAGGTGCTCGCCTTTCAGCTGACCAAATTCAGCCAAATCCAATACCAGCTGCACCTTTTTCAAACCGTCGGCCACGATGGTCGATGATAGTGCTTCATCTTGTACAAACAATTCTGAAGCGACCGAACAAAGGCCTTTCGCACATATTTCCGTTGTCAACCGTTTCGTGTTGCGGATGCGCGCAATCTTTGGAAATAGGTCGACCAGAGAAACACAGTGATCGATTTCCGAACGTTTGTTGCCATAAGGAAACTTGCCCAACGGCAATTTCGCAATACATTCACAAAGATAAAAGATGCCAACATTTTTATTTTCATACTGTTGTCGAATACGCTTAGCCGCTATTTCCGCTGTTAATTCAAACGGAATCATATTGGACAACAACATGGGATATTTCATCTGGATCAGCCGGTTTACTACCGGACAGAACGATGAAATCAAGTAACCGCCTCGATTATCCTTGCGGTACTGTTGAACATGATCATAAATCGCACCTTCGTAAGCACTGAGTTCTACGACTTCATCGAATCCCATCTCGATAAAGGTGTGCATCAGCTGCTCAATTTCCGCATGGTTATGGCATTCACCAAATACTGCAGGTGGAAGCAATGCGACCGTTTTCTCATAATGCGCCAAATCATCAAGCGTACTTCCTTTTGCTTGTAACCCTTGATGCACACAAGCATCAAGACATTGACCGCAGTTTATACATTTTTCGCGATTGATTTGAATTCGTTGTTGTTGCATTGACAGTGCTTCGGTCGGACAGATCCGAATGCAAGCCATGCACTTCTGACATTTTTCCAGGGTATAGGAGATGACACTCATAAGACTTTAAACCCGATGACCAGTGTCGTTCCCTCGGGTGAAGTGGTCAAGTCAAAATCATCGCAATTGCGCTTGATATTTGGCAGTCCCATCCCTGCACCGAAACCAAATTCCCTTGCCGACGCTTTCGCGGTCGACCAGCCGGGGGTCATGGCCTTCTCAATGTCTTCAATTCCCGGTCCCAAGTCAGAAAAACGTAATTCACATTTGCCTTCATTTGATAATGTTAACACGACCTCACCTCCATACGAATGTATGATCATATTAATCTCCGCTTCGTAACAAGAAATAGCTATTCGGCGAAGAACGTCTGATGAAACTCCCAACTGCTTAAGCATTTGCTTGATTTGGCTGGATATACGCCCGGCATTGGCGTAGTCTTCTTTCTCAACGTTAAAATGCTGATGAATCATAACTACACGACTGCCGTCAGCAGTCCGTTGCTGTAGAGGATACCGCATGTATCATACATCGAGCTTTTCGTTGTAAATACATTCATACCCATTTCTTTCGCCAGGTTGTGATCGTGTTCGCTCATAGTCTTGCCGCGAACATAAATCACGACATTGATATCCAGCATTTCAGCCGTTCTTAGCGACTGAGCATGAACCAGACCGGTAACCAAAATCGTTTTTTCGCTGTCACTCTGAACCAAAGCCAAAGCATCGCTCATCAAATCAGTAGCTGAGATATGCTCGAAATTTCGTTCAATACATTTTGGATCACTCAGACACAACGTATCTGCCTGAAGTAGTTCAAGTATTTTTTCTAACGTCATGTCAATACCTCATTCAACCGCTCTTCGCGTTTCGTTTTGGTTTCTTGTTCAACAACAAAACGGATGAACTCTTCAACCATTTTGGACTGTGTGGCATTTCCGTATACTTTACCGTCAATAATAGCCACCGGTGCCAAACCGCATGCTCCTAAGCAGCGCGTGGCATCCACGGAAAAAACCTTGTCTTCACTGGTACCGTTGACCGGTGCTTTTGTCAGTTCGACAACACGGTTTAACAGTTCTTGTGCACCTTTGACATAGCAAGCCGTACCCATACAAATGTTGATTACATGTTTGCCTTTGGGTTCAGTGGTAAACTGGGTGTAAAAGGTCACTACGCCATAAACTTCCGCAACCGATGCACCGGTAGCCACGGAAATCTTTTCCATAGCTTCAAAGGGAATATAACCAAGTTCATGCTGAACATCATGCAACATCAATTTGACCGGTCCTTGACGTCCGGTATGACGGGTAACGATATTCGTAATGGTATCCAATGATTTTTGATTTAATCGCTCCATATCTTTCACCTCCTTTTTATTTATTAAAAATCAAACTTTTTACGCATGATTTTAATACCAATATCCAATAAAACATCGAAACTATAACCAATCAGAATGATCCACACCGTCCAGGCAAAGATGGATGTGGTATCCAGATAGAGTTTTCCTAAAAACATCGACTTACCGATCCCGGTTTGAACCTGACCCAAAACTTCCGACATGATCGCAACTTTGAACCCCAAGGATACCCCTGCTTTCAGTGACGAGAGAACATAGGGCAGCATGTTAGGACCGTAAACATTCTTAAATTTGTTTGCCCTAGTCTCCGGGTACATTGCTAATACATCCAACAACCGCTGATCGACCGAAGTCACACCCATCTTCGCCGCTTCAAAGAAAATCGGGAATAAAATCAGAAAGGTGATCAACAGTACGCTTTTTTCACTGCCAAGCCATATCAATGCCAAAATGATAAACGAGATGTTCGGAATTGTCTTCAATGCTGTGATCAGCGGCATAAAATAATCATCGATTTTATGACGCAAAGCACACACATACCCAGACAAGACCCCCAAAACCAAAGCCATCAACAACCCCTGAAACAAGCGCGAGATTGTAAACAAAATACTCATATAGAAATCGGATCGCTGCAATTGAGCAAACATCGTCAAAGCAACATCCCATGGATATGGAAGCAGAATATTATTGGCGATCGAATTGGCAGAAATCCACCAAATCAATGCCAGGATGACAACCGTGATCAGTCGCCTTTTCTTCATTCCTTCACCCCGCAAACCCCTATTGTTAACTACACTAAATTATATCACATTAGTTGATAATAAGTTCACGAATATTTGTTAAGCCAAATAATTGGAGAAATGCTTTCAACTCAGCTTCCACTTCAAGTGCTGGTTTGACGCGGACATTCATCCCTTTAAACACATTGGCCACAAGCTTAGCACTGGGTAAACCCAGTTTTTCCGGTGTGAGTTCAGTAATATCTGCTTCCAGTGTCGAACTTTCACCCCAGCAAGCATCAACATAAACCTTCATCATACCGATTTCATTTTCAATAGCACTCTTATTTTTCTGATACGAACTTTCCAACACGAAGATCGCAGCCTGCGGATAATTTTCCGTACCGGTCGATTCTTTCCACAAGGTCTGCAGATTGGCAATGATTTTCAAATCTTTGCCATTTTCTTTGGCTTTAGCAATCGTTGCTGCCGCCAAAGGCTGAGCGAGCATCGCTGCACTTGCCTTGTTGGTCAAAAGCTGTGCCTGAGCATCATTGACCGAAGGAAAATATGCCAAATTCATGTTAATGCTCATTTTTCCCTTTACAGTATCAAAAATTTTCTGCGGCACGGCGTTTTCACCAAACAAAGCCAACGTCCCTTCACTACCTAAAACATCTTCATTTTCCCCGACAATATACAAGTTACCCCAAGTGACAACGCCCCACAGCCGATACTGTGATGCATTCTTATTTATCAATACCGCTCCTAAATTAACAGGAGCGATGATGATGTCATATTCCGGATTCGGGCTGATCAACGCCGCTTGAAGAGGATCGCTGCCGCTGATTAAGTTAACAGAATGAGTCGCCTCTTTCAATACGGGTATTACCGCAATCGAAGGAGCTCCCATCGGAACTAAGATTTTTAGTTTTGTATCTTCAGTTTTTGGAAAACAACCGGAAAACAGAATGAATAATAGAAGCAAGAGAACTATTTTTCGTTTCATTTTTCACCTTTTTGATGTCAGTATTTACCTGACCTAACCATTATAGCACAGCATGATATTTTGTTCACATGATTTTTGACATTTTGTGAATATTTTCATGAATGCTTCTTCACTTTTATCCGACAAAATCCGACAAAAAAAGAGCAAGATAGAGGCTATTCCTTTAAAACGGACTAGATAAAAAAGCACTATTGGAGAGCTAGTGACCGATAATGGATCGGTGCTAGCTCTTTTAATTGTTCTTGCAGAC
>PHAF01000136.1 GCA_002841605.1 Firmicutes bacterium HGW-Firmicutes-10
TGTTAGGTTTCACCATGGTATTCTTCCCGGCGTTGGCACAAAAAACAATGGTTAAGATTACGGGTGAAGAATCCATCGCATTTGGTCACTTTGGTACTTTAGGTTATGTTTTCTCTGCTTGGTTGGGGTCGATTTTCGGTAAAGAATCGAAATCCACAGAAGAAATCAAATTCCCGAAACGTTTATCGTTCTTACGTGATACTTCGGTTGCGATTTCTTTGACCATGTTTGTGTTCTTCGTCCTTGTTTCGGTCATCGCTTCGTTTAAAGAAGGCTTTGATCCGGCAATGACAACAGGTATTAACTGGTTCTTATTCTCAGTCATTCAATCTCTCACATTTGCGGGCGGTGTCTATATCGTCTTGGCCGGTGTTCGTTTATTAATCGCTGAAATCGTTCCTGCCTTCAAAGGTATTTCGGAAAAAATCGTTCCGGATGCTAAGCCGGCATTGGACTGTCCGATCGTATTCCCGTTTGCTGAAAATGCAGTGTTGATTGGTTTCTTGGTATCCTTCGCCGGCGGTTTGGCTGGTTTGGGTATCTTGATCGCTTTGGGTAGCACATTGGCATTGCCATTGATCCTTCCGGGCGTTATTCCTCACTTCTTCTGCGGTGCAACTGCTGGTGTATTCGGTAATGCTACCGGTGGTCGCAAAGGTGCAATCATTGGTGCTTTCGGTCATGGTTTATTGATTACCTTCCTGCCTGCATTCTTGATGCCGGTTCTGGGAACTTTAGGTTTTGCTAACACGACGTTCTCCGATGCTGACTTTACAGCTGTCGGTATCGTTATGGGCAATATCGCCAACTACGTTCAAGGTTATGGTTTATTGGCTGTTTCCTTGTTGATCTTCGTAGCTCCGATCGCATTAACTCTACTGCAACCCAAAAAAGATAAAGTTGCACAAGCAAACTAAGAAAAGCTATAATAAGGTGAAGAGCGATATGCTCTTCACCATCATTTATTTGATAAGGAGGAAGTCATTTGGCGATTAAGAAAATCATGTGTGCTTGCGGAAGTGGGCTGGGGTCATCATTTCTGGTTGAAATGAATGTAAAAAAAGTATTGAAGAAATTGGGCGTGGAAGGTGTCGAAGTCGGACACAGCGCAGCGACCGATATCTACAAGGGTTCAGCGGATGTGTTTGTCTGCGGTAAGGATATGTATAATATTTTATCCGCTTATGGTCCATGTGTGACCTTGACCAATATTATCTCGATGGCTGAACTTGAAGAAAAATTAGGTGCTTATCTTAAAGAGGTTGGTGTTATCTGAAGATAACACCTTTTCAAATAAACAGGAGGAATCTTATGACTGTGAATCTACAATTATTTTCGGCTCAAATACGTTTGGAAACATGCAAAATGCTGGCTCATCGCGGGTTTGGTCATTTGGGCGGTGCGCTTTCGATCGTTGAGACGTTGTCGGTTTTGTTTGGTGAGAAGATGAATATCGATCCTAAACAACCGGACTGGCAAGGAAGAGATTATTTCGTGTTATCAAAAGGTCATGCCGGGCCTTCATACTATTCGACACTTGCTTTGAAAGGTTATTTCCCTACGGAAGTTTTATATACATTGAATGAAAATGGTACCAATCTGCCATCGCATCCCGACCGTTTAAAGACGATCGGCGTCGATACGACGACCGGCTCGTTGGGTCAGGGGATATCGTTGGCTGTCGGTATCGCAAAGGCATTCAAACTTGATAACAAACCAAACAAAGTATATTCAATCGTTGGGGACGGGGAATGCAATGAAGGTCAGGTATGGGAGGCCTTTCAGTTTGCCGCTCATCAGAAACTGGATAATCTGATCGTGTTCATCGATGAAAATCACAAGCAACTGGATGGACTGACGGTCGATGTCAGTAATCCCTTTGATTTACGGGCGAAGATGGAGGCATTTGGTTTCTATGCACTAAGAGTCGATGGTTCAGATGAAAAGGCAATTTCTGAGGCAATCGATGATTGTTTTGCTCATCCGGGACAAGCTCTGTGTATCGTGTTGGATACTATCAAAGGACAGGGAGTCGAGTTCTTTGAGAAACTGGTTGACAATCATCACATCCGCTTTGCTGCGGATAGTAAGAATGAATTGGATCATGCTATCGCCGAATTAGAAGAATTTGTGTCTAGGGGAGGTGCTGTATAATGGCAATCGTATTTGCGAAAGAACAAAAACCAATCGAAATGCGGGCGGTTTATCAAAATACACTATTTGAAATATTGAAGGATGACCCCCAAGTGGTCGTTATGGATGCTGATTTGGTCGGTGCTTCCGGTATGGCGAAAGTGTTTAAGGAGTTTCCCGAACAATGTATCAACATGGGAATCAGTGAGGCCAACATGATTGGTGCCGCTGCCGGAATGTCACTAGTCGGAAAAGTTCCGATCATTCACACCTTTGCGCCGTTTGCGACGCGTCGTGTATATGATCAGTTATACCTTTCAGGAGCGTATCAAAAAGCGAATTTACGTATTTATGGTTCTGATCCGGGGTTTACGGCGGGTCACAACGGCGGTACGCATACTTCCGTTGAGGACTTGGCTCTGATGCGCGTAATGCCTACCGCCACGGTATTAGCTCCGGCAGATGCAACGCAGTTTGCCTGGTTGCTTAAGGAAACATCGAAGAAATACGGAATCTTCTACATCCGTGCAAGCCGTAAAGGATTGAGGGATATCTATGATCCTTCATCAACGTTTGAAATCGGTAAAGGCGTGGTCCTTTCAGAAGGGTCGGATGTCGTGATTTTTGCGATTGGGGAAATGATTGCGGAAGCGCTTAGTGCAAAAGAAGAGCTGGAAAAAGTTGGGATGAGTGTTGCGGTTGTCGATATGTTCACTGTCAAGCCGATCGATGTTGATCTGGTCAAGAAAATGATCATCGGCAAGAAAGTTGTCGTTACAGCGGAGAATCATTCGAAAATCGGTGGTTTGGGCAGTGCGGTTGCTGAAATCATGGCGGAAGAGGGTAGTGGAGTCAAGTTGCGCCGGGTTGCGATCAATGATCGTTTCGGTGAAGTCGGATTACCGGATTACCTCCAAAAGACGTATGGACTGACGGCCGATGATATTATCAAGGCAGTAAAAGAGGCGCTATAGTTTAAAGAGATGGAAACATCTCTTTTTTTGTCTAAATAAGTAATATATTACATAAATATATTGACATTACGTCATAAATGTAATATATTACCTATTGAAAGAGGTGGACCATGAAACGATTTCCTCACGTTCCTGATCGCGAGTATGCTTTCGGGATCATATTCAATGTAGCGAACCAGTGTCAATCGGTATTGGATAGCCACTTGGCTCCGTATGATATTACCACTAAGCAGTGGTACTTGTCGGTGATCGTCAATGCCTTGTTTGACTCACCCCCACAAATTTCCGATGTCGCAAAAGCAATGAACACGAGTCATCAAAACGTCAAAGTCATTGCGGAGAAGCTTGAAAAAAAGGGACACCTGATCTTTATGCCGGATGAAGCGGATCAGCGCAAAGTGCGTCTGAAGATGACCAAACAAAGCATGGATTTCTGGGAGAAACTTACTCCGCAAAGCGAAGAGGCTATGGAAAACATCTTTTCAGGAATCGAACCTGAACAGCTTCGCTTATTTAATGACACTTTAACCAAAATGCTCGATAATCTTGATCGAATGAAGGAGAATGGAAAATGAAAAATGTGTTTAAAATCGTTGCATGGGTATTTCTGGGCGTAATGATCATTGGCTTTGGGTTTATGTTTTTCTTAGGAAAGGATTTGGAATCCACCACCAATCTTGAAGTTACGCCTGTCAATCTGAGTGCACTTGTTGATGGTGATTATGAAGGTCATTTTGATCACGGTCGATTCACTAACACGGTCGTCGTCACAATAAAGGAT
The DNA here is from genome assembly GCA_002841605.1 of Firmicutes bacterium HGW-Firmicutes-10. GTDB lineage: Bacteria > Bacillota_I > Bacilli_A > Erysipelotrichales > Erysipelotrichaceae > UBA2227. The sequence goes on from PHAF01000136.1 coordinate 3,889, forward strand.
CATAAGATCGTGGATATCACGTTTACCAAACTGGTCGATTTTGACTGGCCGGAAGTGCGTGAAGCACTGATTGAGGCGGTCATACAAAAACAGAACGTCAATATCGATACGATCACAGAAGCTACCGCAACATCCAAAGCCTATTTGAAATCGATTGAGAAAGCGCTTCGCCCATGAAAACGGCTATCATTTATGCCTCAACGTATGGCAGTACTCGAAAAGTCGCTCAAACCCTGAATCAGAAAATACCCGACTCAACATTGGTTGATATCAAAAAGCAAAGCATTGATCCAGCCAACTTTGACACCATCATCCTGGGCTCAAGTATTTATATCGGTCAAGTCGATAAACAAATGAAAAATTTTATCAATGGATATAAGGAAGTGCTCAAAAATAAAAGAATCGGTATCTATTTCTGTTGCGGGTTTGAGGAAAACCTGCAAACCTATCTCGACACCAACTTCGATAAAGAGATGATCAAGGATGCCATCGCCATGACGATGGGCGGGGAAATGGATGTAAGCAAGATGAGCTTTGCGCACAAGATGATCACGCGCATGGTTCCGAAATCGGAGCAGGGAAAAAACCGGGAAGTCACACTTCATCCTGAAAAAGTTGAAGAATTTGTCAAACAAATGTTCAGTCAGACGGAATGACCTCCGTCTTTTTTATGCTATAATAATTCAAGTGAGGTAAATTATGGAACAGAAAAAAGATATTGCTTTACGCAGTGAATTGCGTTTGGAGGACACGTGGAATCTGACGCCGATCTATGCGGATGATGCCGCTTGGGAGTCGGACTTTACAGAAGTGGATGGTAAAGCACCGAAAGCCGCTGGTTTTCAGGGTCGCTTGGGTGAAAGTGCACAAGTGCTGTTGGATGCCATCAAGTTTCAGGAAGATGTATTTTATAAAGTTGGTTTGTTGTATGTTTATGCTCATTTGAATTTTGATACGGATACGACCAATGCTCATTATCAAGCCATGTTCAGTCGTATTGAAAGTCTGTATGCGAAAGTAAGTGCCGCCTTTTCTTTCTATCGCTCGGAATTGATGGAGATCGAAGAAGCAAAAATTTGGGGATTTGTCGATCAAAAAGGATCCTGGATTGTGAATCCTCAATACGAAAAAATCAACAATTTCGACAATCAAATGGCCAGGGTTAGAAAAGCCGGAGAGTGGGGATGGATTGATCCTTCCGGCAAATACATTATCAATCCACAGTTTGCCAACGCGATGGACTTTGTTAAAGTAAGTAAGTAGTTGATATTTCTGAATTAGATGCAGGTTTTTATCGACCCGGACGCCGGGTTTTGTTTTGGCGTGGAAGCCTCCATTTCTATGGCCGAAGAACATCTCAGACGTTTAGGCA
>PHAF01000137.1 GCA_002841605.1 Firmicutes bacterium HGW-Firmicutes-10
TATCATTTTCACTGTCATCGATATTCGCCCCCGTCTGACCCCCGGGCGCGCTATGTAAATCAAGAATCACATACACCTGACGTGACTCGCAGTGCTGAATGATGTCATCCAATATCTGCCAGTTTTTCTCGTTGATTTTGTGTTGTTCATCAAGCAAAAAACGCCAGTGCAACGCAATGCGCACAGAGTTGAACCCATCATCCGCAATCTTATCGATATCAGCCTTCGTTATGTAATTTGTGTGATACGAATGCCAAAAATCATTCGCGGCTTCTTTGCCTACAAGAGATTCAATGACTCCCTCAATTTTCCTGGGACGATCGCCTTGCGAAGGAAATCTCCACATATAGCCTTCCGGAAGCAACCAGCCCCCTAACCCGACCCCGCGCAATAACAGTTTATTGCCATGGGGATCGATGATATCTTTGCCTTGGGTGTGTACAAAATTTGTTTGTTTCATTGTTTAAGAGCTCCTTCAGATATTCCTTTTAGAATCGATTTTTGAAGTATCATATAAAAGACAACGGCCGGCAACATCGCCATGATCAACACCGACAGAATGGCCGGCCAGTCATTATTTCCATACTGACCAAACAACATATTGGTCGACAATAAGATCGTATAGTTCTTACTGTTAGGAAGCATGAGCAATGGAAGCAAGAAATCATTCCACATCCACAACGCATTGGTAATGATGATCGTCACCGTGATCGGTTTTAACTGCGGGAAGATGATCGAAAAGAATAATCTCAAATCAGAACATCCGTCGATGCGAGCCGCTTCATCCAATTCAATCGGAATCGAACGTATAAATCCAGTATACAAGAAAATCGCCATCGGCACACCTAGTCCGATATAAATAATTCCCAATCCGACCAGACTTCCCTGCAAATTCGTTACTCGGGCAATCCTGACCAAAGAAATCATGATGGAATGAAAAGGAATGAGCATTGAGAATACAAACAAACTGTAATAAAAATTGCTTAACTTTGTCTTTACTCTTGCCAGTTTATATCCGGCAACGGAAGAAAACAACACGATACCGCCACACCCGATGACAACGACCAACAATGTATTGAAGAAACTTCTAAGAAACTTGATTTTCTCAAAGGCGACCACATAATTGGAGAATTTGAAACTCTCGGGTAACGCGAGGATATTGGTCAATATTTCTCCCTGAGTTTTCCCCGAATTTATAATAGCCAAGATAATGGGAGACAGGCTGAATATGGAATAAATGATCAAGAGAAAAAGAATCAATAAATTTATCCATGTTTTCATTTTCATATCAGTTGATCTCCTTTCTTCTCATGATTCCCAATTGAATGAGCGTTATGACAAAAATAATCAAAAACAAGATCAGTGATTTCGCGCTCGCATATCCAAAGCGATTGTTCATGCTGTAGGCTTCCTCAAAGATATTCAAGGCAATGACCTGCGTACTGCGACCGGGACCTCCCCCAGTCAGTGAATACACGACATCGAACACTTTAAACGAATTGTTCAATGTCACAAAGATGCCAATCGTAATTGCCGGCATGATCGAAGGAATCGTGATGTTTCTAAATACTTGCCAAGCATTCGCACCATCAATCATCGCGGCTTCCTTCAGATTCTTGGCAACTCCTTGAAGAGCAGCCATATAGATGATCATCAGATAACCAACACCGCCCCAAAGCGAAACGATGATGATCGCAATGAAGCTAAAGGTCGGATCACCGATCCAAGAAATATTCAGCGCTGCGATATTGAGAGCATTGGCAATGTATGGCAGTGCTCTGGTAAATATGAACATCCACATAAATCCGCCAATGATCATACTGATCATGTTGGGCATAAAAACCAAGGTGCGAAACATTGTCTTCGTCTTAATGCGGGTTTCAATCAACAAAGCCAAAAACAGCGCAATGACATTTTGTAAGACGACCATGATACCGACAAAACGCATGGTAAACCATATCGAGTTTATAAAATTCTTATCTTTTAATAACAACTCATAATTGCGAAAGCCAATGAGCTCATAATTCGGATTGAGTCCATTCCAATTCGTAAAACTATACCAGATGCCACCAAATGCCGGCGCTAATGTAAAAATCGCATAGAACAATAATGCCGGAAGGATGAACAGTGTTAAATTTCGATTTTTGTTTTTCATAACCCTTCCCCATTTCCTTATAAAGATTGCGGGCTCATTTACACAAGCCCGCAATGCTGATCAATTATTGTCCGAGCGAATTAGCCCAAACTTCATCAATTGTTTCGATAAACTGTGCTTTAGTTACGGTCTTAGCATAATAACTTTGAAGAAGCTTTGCTTGTTCTCCGGTGACTGCACCAGGTAGTGACAAATCGCGATATCCACGACCCAACGCTACATACGACATCGCTTCATCCGACCAAGGGAATGTTTCATAAGTATGAAACTTCGCAACCGGGTTAAACTTTAATTCTTCAAACAATTTCGAAGAAGCTTGCTTATCAAGGATGTAGTTCAATAAATCAAGAGCAACATCTTTGTTTTTGCTTGTCGGTGATACAGCTAATGAAGTAGATACTGACAAGTTGATTAATGTGCCATTGATATTGTCGCTGACTGGTAACGGTGCCGTACCGATATTGATATTCGGATTGATATCAAGGATCGCCTGAGCTTGCCAGGTTCCTTGAACCCACATCGCAGCTTTACCAGCGGCGAAGTCAGCGGATGCGGCTGCATTACCAACTTCAAACGGTTTGTCTGTTCCGTTGGCCATAATGATATCGATGATATCGAATATCTTAGCAATATCCTGATAGGAAGCTTGTTTGTTATTCATCTTATCTATAAATGTCGGATTTTCACTGGTAACTACACCGCCAATCGCCAACGCGGTCATCAACTGCGGAATCCAAGATTCTTGGAAAGCCAATAAGAACGGTGTTTCACCATTTTCCTTAAGCACAGTAACCACATTCAACATTTCAGTAATGGTCTGAGGAGCTTCAAGATCATATTTGGCAAAAATATCTTTGTTATACAAATACCCCCAAGCCAAACTTTCCAGAGGCAATGCGACAACTTTACCATCATAGGTAACGATGTCTTTAACATTCTCTAACAATTCACCTACAAACGGTTGCCCACTCAAATCACTTAAGTAACCGGCTTTGTAGAAATCCGGAATATCAGCGATTGCATGCAATGTGAACAAATCCGGAGCATCATTGGTCGACAAGCGCGCCTTCAGAATTTGAGCTGCCTGATCGGATGTCGGCATTTCCAAATCAATGGTCACATCGATATTCTTCTCTGCCAACATCTTTACCTTAAACTGTTCGAAATAGTCTTCAAACTGTTCTTGGAATCTTGGGAAAGTCATAAAGACTTTAAGTGTAACTTTGCGAGGTGCATTGTCAACTGGTTTAGCGCAACCCACCATACTCAATACCAGTAGTAAACTTACGGTTAATAACAAAATAAATTTTTTCATAATTTCCCTCTTTCATTTGTTAACCTACACTGATATCTTAATGTAAGCGCTTAACTTAATCATTGGACAATCTTTGCAACATGGATTGGACTATGTTGATATGTGATCTTTCTCCTTATATTCACCCGGCGTACAACCAAAAATTTTCTTAAATTGCTTATAGAAATAGGAAATATCCTCAAAACCCAGCTGATACGCAATTTCCCGATAACTTAACTGCGAAGTCCGAATCAAATCCGCCGCATTTTCCATCTTCTTTTTCAAAATATACTGCGTGACACTTTCATTGTATGTTTTACGAAACAAACGACTGACATGTTCTTTGCTCAGGAAAAAAGCATCGGAAACATCATCCAGAGATATCGGATACATGTAGTGCTGATCGATGAAGTTTTTGATATTGATGATATCTGATGACTGCTTCAGACGGGGCTGACCAATGTCCTGTAGCACTTTAGAAAATATCGGTGTGATATGTTCGATCATTTCGAAAAGTGTTGCACTGCTTTGCGTAGGCATCACAAAAGAGTAATCCATGTTTTGCTGATACAGATACTGTTGGAGCTGATTCAACAGATTTTCCTTCAGTTTCACGATCATCTGTGCTGAGTTAACTTCGCTTTTAAACATTATCAACTGTGCTAAGGTCGGACGCACGGCTTCCGGTTGTTTCTTAATGATGACCAACTGCAATTTTCTTAAAAACTTAAGATACTCCTGATGATGATTATCCTCTGTGAAGATACGGTTGGACGTAAGTACTTTCTCATTATCCAATCGCAACTCATCCACACAACGTTCGATGGCCGCATTGATATCTTCTTCTTTGATCGGTTTAAGCAGATATTCCACCGCTTTACTATGAATCGCCTGTCTTAAATAATCATAATCATCAAAACCGCTCATCACGATCGTTTTGATGTTTGGAAACTTCGTTAATTTCTTCAATAAATCAAGCCCGCTGAGACCCGGCATTTTCATGTCCGTGATCACGATGTCCGGATGCAACTGCTCAATCATTCGAAGACCATCAAGCCCATTGTCCGCTTCCCCAATCAATTCAATCGAATATTCCTTGAAGTGAATAAGTTTTTTAACGACCTCTCTTGACCACATTTCATCATCGATAATTATCAGACGCATGATTTACACCTCCGCATTTTTAACTATATAAAGCTTAACTTCCGTATATTCTTTGAGCTTACTGTTGATTTTAAACTTATAATTATCAGAGAAAAGCAAGCGCAAGCGGGCATTGACATTCTTCAGTCCAATACCAAAATTCTGACCAGGCACCAAAGGATTGTGATTGCGTATCTGCTCCATCAGTGATTCAGACCTCTCCATATCCATTCCCTCTCCATTGTCCCAAACCGTGATTTCAAGATGGTCCAATGTTTCTTGTACCCTAATCACCAGCTTGCCTCCACGGGTCATCTTTGATAAGCCATGCTCAAAAGCATTCTCAACCAGCGGCTGTAAGGTAAACTTTGGAATCAGTACATTGGATATGGATTCATCCAAAATCAGTTCCACTTGTATACGATCTTGAAATCTCAGTTTTTGAATGTAAAGATAATTTTCGGTATGTCTGATTTCATCATTGATTGAAACCAAATCACTTCCACCACTGATATTGTATCTGAACATATCTGCCATCGTATTCGCGATGCTGTGAATCTCATTGACATTGTGAGCCAAAGCGATACCACCCATCATTTGAAGCGTGTTATACAGAAAATGGGGATTGATCTGTGCCTGCAAA
>PHAF01000138.1 GCA_002841605.1 Firmicutes bacterium HGW-Firmicutes-10
ACATGTTCCAAGGATTCCATTCTAAAATGCGCTTCCGTCAAATCTCTTCCCCAAGTCAATGCGCCATGATTGGCAAGCAACACGGCCGCATGCGTTTTGCAAAACGGTGCGATCGAGTGAGCAACATCCTCAGTTCCCGGTGTTGCATAGGGAGCAATCGGGATGACCCCGAGATTGACCACAGCTTCCGGTGAGGTCGGCTGATCCAGTTGGATACCGGCAATCGCAAAAGCCGTCGCTACCGGCGGATGGGCATGCACGATTCCACAAACCTGCTCATTCTCCTTATAAACCCTTAAATGCATTTTGATTTCAGAGGACGGTTTTGAACCGGTTGAAATCAGACTCCCATCCAAATTCAGTTTGACCAGCATCTCTTCATCCATATAGCCCTTTGAAACATTGGTCGGTGTTGCAAGGATCGACCCGTCACTAAGTCGAACTGAAATATTGCCGTCATTTGCGGCAACAAAATTGCGCAAATACAAGCGACGGCCAACCTCACAAATCCACTCCCTTGCGACTTTTTCTTCTTGATTCATAAACCTTCTCCTTTAAGTGTATCCTTTATAATTAATACGACTCCCCATATCATCAAAACAAATGCCAGATAAAAATTTAACTGAGGGATGTCATTAAATATCAAAATAGAAATCCCTGCTCCCAGAAAAGGCGCAAGAGCATAAAACGAACTGGTCTTTGCTGCACCAAGGCTGCGCTGCGCATATATATAAAACATGATGCTCAGACCATATGTTATAAATCCCAGTAACATTGACAACAGTATGAGTGGTATATCAAGGGTGATCTGATTAACAAAGTAAGCAAGTATTATTGAACTCATACCCGAGAAGATCCCTTTGATAGCCGTAATTTTTATAGGAGAGTTATCCGATAAATTACGCGTGAAGTTGTTTTCCAACCCCCAGACCATGGTGGCGGCGATAATAAGTACAGATCCGAAAGAGAAACTGAAACTTGACTGAAGATTCTCGATGGATAGAAGAATGCTGGCCAAGGTGATTATGACGATGGCATATCTCAACCGGATACTTATTTTCTCTTTGAAAATGAAAAAGGCGAAAACAGAGGTCGCTACGATTTCAAAATTACTCAACAAAGCCGCATTTTCCGCCAAGCTGTATTGCAGGCCATACAAAAGCAAAATCGGAGCTAAAACATCAAGAAGGATCATACCAAAAACATAGGGATATTGCTCTTTTTTAAAGGGTATGCTTTCTTTGGTAAACATGCACATCAGCATCATACCTATCCCTGCCCCGCAATAAAGCAAACCTGCCAGAAACACCGGTTTTACCACAGCCAGCGTCAGTTTCAGAAAAGGTGTGCTTAAAGCATATAACAGGGCTGCTAAAACAGCGGACAAAATCGGCAGATATTTTTTCATATGTTTTCTCACGTTTTTATTATATATCAAAAGTCGGTAAATCATGTGAAAAAAACTGCCAACTTTACAACAATTTATAAAGTGTTACAATAAACTTATAGAGAAGGTTTTCATCGAAAAGGAATATCATTTGATAAAAAGGAGGATGTTTTTATGATAGAAAACCGCAAAACCCTCCGCTATTGTGTCATCGGTGCAGGACACGGCGGACAGGCACTGGCCGCTTACTTACAATACTTGGGCAATTCGACAGTTTTGTATAACCGCACAAAAATCGTTGTCGATGAAATTAACGCCCTTGGCGGCATTGAACTTTACGGAATGATCAATGCCATGGTCAAAGGCATGGTAGCTACAAGTGACTTAAGTTTGGCACTTGATTCAGCTGATCTCATCCTGGTATGCATTCCGGCTCATGCTCACCAGGACATCGCTACCCGCATGGCTCCATTTTTGAAACCTCATCATAAAATCGTCATACACCCGGGCCGGACTCTGGGCGCTTATATGTTTGAAAGATATCTGAAGGAAGCTGGATTGACTTTTCAACTGCCCATCGGCGAGACCGATACTTTTGCTTTGACATCCAGAAAAATCCGACCCGGCTTAAGTCATGTTTACTCACGGAAAAAACAGTTGAAAATAGCCGCACTGTCCCCTGAGTTTACGGATGCGATTTACAATGACATGCGCCACTCGTTTAGTATGCTTGTCGCTTGCACCTCCCCTGTTGAAACATCGCTCTCCAATATCGGAGCCATATTTCATCCCATCGGTGCTCTTTTAAATATTGGCAGAATCGAGTCTGGTGAAGCATATTTACATTACAAACAAGGAATCTCACCAACAATCGCAAGATTTCTGGAAAAACTCGATGCGGAACGAATTGAACTGGGTGAGTTTTTCGGTTTTCAGTTACACACGGCTTATCAATGGTTGGATGATGTTTATGGCAGTCAAGGCAACAATCTTTTCGATGCACTTCAAAACACCAGGCAATATGATGAAATTTTCTCACCCAATGAAATCACGACCCGTTATGTATATGAAGACATTCCCACCGGGATCGTACCTATGGTCCATTTGGCAAAGTTGGCACAAACGAAACATTCATACCTGCAATTGACCCTGGATCTGGCAAATGCTCTTTATGGAATCGATTTCAATGACATCGGTCGATGGGATGTTGAAGATTTCTTCAATCGCTATCGCCCCAAAGGTTAGATCAATTATGAACAAAATCTACGGACTGCTTAAACCTCTTCCGGATGTACATACCTTAGGCATCAACTCGATCAAAGGTTTGCTTGAGGAATGTCATCAATACGTAATCATTGCCAATGATGATGTCAATGAAGCGTTAGGTTCGATCCAATCGGATATTCAACAACAAAAAGTCATCGACTGGATCAAGCAAAATCATATCACGCATTTAGGCATCAGTTACCGGCTGGACCCCCAGCGGGCGAGTGAAATCATCGGATATCTTATTTATGCTTTAAAAGAAGCCAATGCTTTAATTTCTGATGGCGGAAACCTCGTTCGGATATTTTTTGCCGGACTGCCTCAGAGCTGTCACTTAATCGAAGCCAGATACGGAAATCTTGTTTCAACCTTTACAGGATCACAAAGCACTAAAGAGACATTATTGAGCATGGGTATCGAAGCAGATCATATACCGCCATCGCTCATCACAGGCAGTGAATACGACGACTTATTAAAAAAAATCGCCAAAGAGTTCATTGCCACGGAGAATTACACATATTTCAAACCTGAAAAAAAGGACGGATATTCCGAATTTGGCACTCGAAATGATACTTTGATCAAACGATTAAATCACTATCAGAAGTATTCAAATCTGCCTTTGATACGGGTACATGCCGGCCCGTATGGTGAAAACCGCAAAGAAGCCGTCGAATTATTCGCGGATTGGTGTCGACAATTGGCAAAAACCGGTTATCTCGATATATGTTCGATCGGCACATCCCAATTGACCCAGTCCAACTTTGATGAAGATTGGCAAGATTTGCCCAATGGCGGTGGCGTGCCGATTCAAACACCTCAAGATTACCGAATGATTTACGACAGTTCGCGTCCGATGTTACTGCGAACGTATGCTGGAACAAAAAATGTCGATAAGCTTGCGAGAACTCATGAAGAAGCCATTAACATTGCATGGCATGCTCTGTCTTTTTGGTGGTTTAACCAGCTTGACGGTCGCGGACCCAACGATTTACTAACCAATTTGCATCAACATATGGAAACATTGAAATACATTGCTGAAACTTCAAAACCTTTTGAACCGAACATCCCCCACCATTTTGCATTTCGGGGAAGTGATGATGTGACATACATCGTATCTGCGGTGTTAGCCGCAAGAACCGCAAGGAATCACGGAATCAAAGATTTTATTCTTCAAATCATGCTGAATACACCTCGTTATACTTGGGGAATCGTAGATTTGGCCAAGGCCCGAGCGATTCTGCAGCTGATTTCCCCCTTATGCGATGAGAATTTCAGGATATATCTTCAACCGCGGGCAGGACTGGATTACTTCTTTCCTCAGTTGCCACTGGCAAAAGAGCAGCTCGCCACCGTCAGCATGATGATGGACGATATTGAACCTCAAATCGCAAACTCTCCCCCGCTGATCCATGTGGTCAGTTACAGCGAAGCCATGGAACTGGCAACACCACCGATCATCGATGAAAGCATTAAAATCACCTTGAGTTCATTGAATCATATTCGAAAACTGAAGCAAACACATCAGGTAAGCTTTCAAAAGTTTGAACCTGAAATCACCCGAAGAAAAAATCAGTTTGTTGCTGAAACCAAAGCAATTCTCGATTCTATTGAACGTGAGATCGAGTATCCATATACAGCCATCGGATTATATACGATTTTTGCCAGTGGTTATCTGCCGGTACCTTATTTGTGGGGAAACAAGCAGGACTATCCCAATGCTACCCATTTTAAAACCCGCCTGATTGCGGGTTCGATGGTTGTCGTTGATGATGACGGATTGCCGATAGCTGTAGACAAGCGAATTGATTTTGCCAGTCGGAATGTTGAAGACACATTAAAGAAAGCACGAAGTCAAACACTCAAAATGATTGGAAAATCATTGTAAAAGTCGCTTAACAGTGCTACACTTACCTCAATATTTCAGGGGGTACGTATGGGAATCAAAGAGGTAAAACAGTATTTTGAATCGGTTGGCATGAGTGATAGAGTGCTTGAATTTGATATTTCCAGTGCAACGGTCGCTTTGGCTGCGCAGGCATTGAATACCGAGCCCAAGCGGATTGCCAAGACGTTGTCTTTTGCTTACAACGGATCGGCATTGCTCATCGTTACTGCCGGTGACGGAAAGATCGATAACAGCAAATTCAAAAGTCAGTTTGGTTTAAAAGCCCGTATGCTTCAAGTGGAAGATGCACTAGATCTGACTGGTCATCCTGTTGGCGGGGTTTGTCCCTTTGCACTAAAAAAATCGTTGACAGTCGCATTAGATATTTCATTAAAACGCTTTGAAACCGTGTTTCCGGCATGTGGAAGTGCCAACTCAGCAATCGAACTCACACCTGAAGAACTTGAAAAATACGCACAGACGACCTTGTGGGTCGATGTGTGCAAAGATTGGATGTAAAAAGGTCACACGCGTGACCTTTCAGACTGTCGACAAAGTAAGTCGGCAGTTTTTTTATGTTTTGAGCACGAAAGACCTCATGTTAAAATAGAAGTATCAAGAGGGCTCGCCAATGA
>PHAF01000139.1 GCA_002841605.1 Firmicutes bacterium HGW-Firmicutes-10
TGATAAAGATCAGTTTTTGGTATGTCCGATTTTAAATCTAGATCATACTTGCTTTTTCTTCTCTTTTTTGTTGACTTCTAATAGTTAGTCTCCTTTCAGGCAGTAACTCCCAGCCGTTATCTACCGGCAGTGCTACCGTAAACTTTGAATATTCGTCGACCACGGAATCAATCATTATTTTTCCGTGATGATTTTCCACGATTCCAAAACTGATGGCCAATCCTAAGCCGGTGCCAACGTGTTTCGGTTTGGTTGAAAAGAAAGGTTCAAAAATGCGTGCTTTGACTTCTTCACTGATTCCCATGCCATAATCTTTGACTGAAAAATAAACCCAGCGCTGATCGTCGGCATATTTCGAACACACATCCACTTCGATGACTTTTAAAGCATGATAGCCCGGATATTTTTCGTTCAACGCATCCCGCGCATTGGTCATCAGGTTCATAAAGACCTGTTGGATTTGCTGGCTGCGACATTTGATGTCAGGCAAACCGTCCTCGATTGTCAAACGCATATCTATTTGATCGTTTTTAAAGATGACCTTAATCAATAGCAGTGTATTGTCTATAATGTCATACATACTCGAAAAGCTGTACGCTTGTTTTTCATGTCTTGAAAACTGAAGCAAACTTCTGACGATATCGGAAATCCGTTGTGACTCCTTCAAAATCTGATTGACATAGTCATCAATCGTATCGTCTTGCTGAGCTTCATCAAGGACGAGTTGAGCATAGTTCATGATGCCGTTGATCGGATTGTTGATTTCATGTGCTATACCACCAGCAAGTACTCCCACGGATTCCAGTCGCTGCTTCTGTTGAATCTGCATCTCCCATTCGAGCTTGCGTTTTTCCATTTCCAACTGCTCCGTCAAATCGCGGGCAAATATCATATCGCTTTTTGTTCCATCGTAATTGATTGGAACTGCTCCAACCTGAGCAAACACCGGAGTGCCATCGACCTTAAGAAACTGTTGTTGGGCAATGGATATGTCTGCTTTATGATTAAACTCTTTTTTAATGTAGGACAAGATCCCATCTTCGTTTTTTTCAGGGATAAATTTCTTAAAAGGCAATCCCAGCAAATCTTCATCATTTGAAGCACCTAAAAATTTTTGGGCGGCACGGTTTAAAAAGGCGATTTTATCGTTTTGATGAATCAATATCGGAATCGGCATATTTTTAACAACAGAGCGGAAATTCATTTCACTGCTCATCAAAGCACTGAGAGTTTCCAGGCGTGTCGTAATGTCATGAGTGATGACCAGTGTCCCGCGTTGTCCGTTGTATACGATAGGAACGACCACGGATTCAACGGTGATTGGAATGTTGTTCATCGTCAAATAAACCCACTGTGAACTGTTCAGTGGTTTTTGATTGGCACTGATGTTCGTCATGACATGGTTCACTTCCTGATGATAATCCGGATGAATCCTGTCTAAAATCAGCATACCAATCATCTGAGACTCTTCTTGAACTTTAAACAACCGCAATGCAGCAGGGTTAAGATATACGAAGCGACGTGCTACCTGGATATAAATCGCATCAAGCGAGTTATCGACGACTGAGCGAAACAAATCGAGACTATGCTTTGAACCTTCTTTTATACCCGGTTTAAACGATGTTTCGACAATGATCGAATAAAGTGTAAGGGTTTTGCTGCCAACAAGAAGGCTGTTAAACATTTCGACATCAACCACCTCGCCATTAGCTTTGCGATGTTTTGTCAATGTCTTGCTTTTGCTCTGCTGAACTGCCTGATCCAATTCTTCCTGAACCTGGTGCGGAATTGAAACACTGATATCTGCCAGTTTTTTGTTTAGCAGTATGTTTTTCGACCATCCGTAAAAATCAACCGCTCCCGGATTAGCATCGATGATCTGTCCGTCTTTTGGGTCAATGACCAAAAGGGCGGTGTGGGGATGATTGAATAGATTTGAAAACTTCTGATCTGCCTGATCGATCAAGTCACTCGAGTCTTCGTGTTTTTTATCCGCAAGAAAAAACGAACCGACAATGATCATCGTAATCGGATAAAGTGCGATCAAGGGAAGACTCAGCGTCTGAATTGCGGAGTCGACAAGATTTTGAGGTAATATATACATAGAAACTATAATGGAACCGTGAATCAGAAGGGCGTACAAATAAATATTGAGCCAATCTGAGATATCGATTTTTTGATAGACGTGCCTTTGCCACAATATTCCTATAAAGGTACTGATCACAATGATCAGTACTGAAAAGTTCATGCTGATTCCACCCAGATAAACCGCATAGATCAACATCATACCCGAGGAGATAAGCAGGGTGGGCAAAGAAACAAACAATGCGGTTGAGGCAATCAAAACCGAACGGGCATCGATCGCTAAACTGCCATTAAAAACAAAGGGGTAAGACATGAGTAAAAGGCCCATAGCACCAAGGATGATCCCTTTGACAATGGAGCCTATCTTGCCAAGTCTCTGTCGGATGTAGTATTTGCATTGATAAAAAACAAGCAAAATAAAAAGCAGTCCAATGTTCGTTATTAATCCAATGATCACTTCATTGTTCATAGGCCCCCCTACACTCAACAGTTATTTCAGATATTTTGTGATTATGATAGCAAAAATAATAAACTAGATTCATTATATATTATCACTTAACGATTTACTATATTTTAATGAAGACATTCTCACAAAAATTAGGAGTTTTTTATAAGATTGAATTGTTTAAACTTCGGCATAAACACTAAAAATGTGCTACAATTAGTAAGTAAACAGACGTTAGAAACATTCGGAGGTATAGCTATGATAGCAGATAATAAACTTCACTTAACAAGCGAAAAACTCTTGTCCACGCGGAATATTTCGCCTTATTGCCGGGTCGTTTTTAATAATAGCGGTATCCTTTATTATGACAATGATTGCGGTTTTTGTGAGAAGATCATTGATCGTATCATTTCTGATGATTTCGATTCATTTTACGCAAATCAATCAACTGAGTTTAGTAACCATGAACATCAAATAATCAATAATGAAGAAGAAAAATGGTTTCAGCTTCAAAGTAAATGTGTCATCTTTGAGGGATCTGATGCTTTACTTACATACATTTTGGATATTACGGACAAAAAACTGGCTGATTTGGAAATCAGGCGTTTATCAAGGATTCGTTCATTGATGCTGGAAGTAACCAATTCCATTATGAAAAATGATGAAATCGATGTTTTTTACAGTTTGATTTTGAAGAATGCGTTGGCAGCGATTGAAAAATCTAATTTAGGTTCGATTTTTATTCGCCGGGAAAAGCATTTCCAATGCATTTCATATATCGGATTTCATGAAAGCGTCATGGATTTTCAGTTACCAGTTCAACACTCGTTTTTATATCGGGCCACCGACGGGGCTATGGATCGAATCACTCATCTCAAAGATATCCAGTCGTCAGATTTAAACTATCCGATCAAAATCGACACGGGAGAATTTGTAAGTATCAGATCGAGTTTATCAGCTCCGATCATCGTTGCCGGTGAAGTTTACGGTATGATCAATATTGATTCATTGCAGGCCAATGCGTTCGACGATTCTGATGTTAAATCCATGGAGTTTCTGAGGGACAATATTGAAATCGCAATAACCAATCACATATTGTTTCAAGAAAAGTCAAGTCTGGCCAAATATGACCGTCTGACCGGACTGTACAACCGTCACTTCTTTGAGGATCAGTATGAGTTTATTAAAGAGAAGGCACAACGTTATAATGAAACTTTCAACCTGGTCATGTTCGATGTGGATGAATTGAAGAAAATAAACGACCTTTACGGACACTTTATCGGTGATCAGGTGATCCGTAAAATCGCCCTGGAAATGCAGACGAGCAGCCGTAAATCGGACGTGATCGCACGCTTTGGCGGGGATGAAATCATTGCGATATTATTTGCTTCGGATGCCGATGAGTTGTATAAAAAATTTACAAATCTTCAGAATAAACTTTTAGAAAATCCAATTGAATTCTTTGATGAGCGCATCCATTGTTCGTTTAGTTTTGGCATCGCATCCTTCCCTCAAGAAGGGCAGGAATTTGAAGAGTTGCTCAAGATTGCGGATGCCCGTATGTATATAAATAAAGCAAAACGAAATGTCTGATTTGGGACATGATTAATAATATTTGTGTTATTGACAATCATTGACATTACAGAGTAAACTTAGATTAGATTATGTGGGGATTGCTATGAAGAATAACGAGGGTTTCTATAGGGTTAATAGAATTTTTTAGGCAATTTTAACAATGCCTTTTTTGTATTTGAAAGGAGCTACCATGACTAAGAAACTAATGAGAATGGTTTTGGCTGTCGCTTTGGTATTTGGATCATTGCTATTCTTCTCAATGCGAGATATTTTAGCTGCACCTTCAGCAATTACCGGAGTAGTTGATGGTGAATATTATAATACATCGGTCACCATTGAGTTTGATGATGTGACATATGACGTTACCTTGGAAGGTGAACTTATAGGATCACCAACAATCGTCGCTACTGATGGTTCTTATACACTGGTCGTAAGTGACGGTGTGGATGATATTGAGACAATCAGCTTCTGGATCGATACGGTTTTACCAGAAGTCACTGGTGTCATTGATGGATCGTACTATAAGAATTCTGTAACGGTTGAATTTACCGATGCATCTCTAGTCAGCGCAACTTTAAACGGTGATCCATTTACATCAGGGACAACGATCACAGAGGACAATGAATATATATTGATCGTCACAGACTTGGCAAACAATAAAACGACGATCACCTTTACGATCGACACGATTGCTCCAGAAGTAATTGGAATCATTGATGGAGCTTACTATAAAACTTCGGTATCCGCCGTATTTTCTGATACATCCCCGGTGAGCGCAACGTTGAACGGCGATGTATATGTCCCAGGCACATCAATATCTGAAGACGATGAATATGAGTTAATCGTCACCGATTTAGCGGGGAATACCACCACAATCACTTTTACGATCGACACCATTGCACCGGTAGTTACCGGAGTGACGGACGGTTCATATTACAATGATCCGCCAAAGATTGCGACCTTTACGGAAGGCACCGCC
>PHAF01000140.1 GCA_002841605.1 Firmicutes bacterium HGW-Firmicutes-10
GACCAAGTTTTGATGGCGAATCCAAATTTTATCAGCTTGTTCAACTATTTGGATGGAAGCAAAATATCACTGATCACAATTCTATCAATGATGGCTTGGGGTTTAGGATATTTTGGGCAACCACACATCCTGGTACGGTTTATGGCTATCCGATCAACTTCACAAGTAAAGCAGGCACGCATCATTGCGACCATTTGGACAGCGATAAGTCTGATAGGTGCGATTATGGTGGGTACTCTCGGATTTGTATACTTGAAAACACCGTTGGTCGGAGCAGCGGCTGAAACGGTTTTTATGGTGATGATCAACTCGCTGTTTCATCCTTTGATCGCCGGACTGCTTCTATCAGCTATTCTGGCTGCCATCATGAGTACAGCAGACTCTCAATTGCTGGTTGCCTCGTCAGCTTTGACACAGGATTTATATCATGTGCTTTTAAGACGTAATGCCAACGATAAAGAACTCGTCCTTGCCAGCCGTCTTGCTGTAGTATTGATTGCTTTGTTAGCAGCTTTGTTTGCAGTTGACCCCAACAGTAATGTCTTGATTCTCGTTGGTTATGCCTGGGCTGGATTCGGTGCATCTTTTGGACCTGCGATTCTTCTTTCGCTGATGTGGAAACGCATGACTCGCAATGGAGCACTGGCTGGCATGCTCAGTGGCGGTCTAATGGTCATCATTTGGAAGAACCTTTCCGGTGGGATTTTTGATTTGTATGAATTATTACCGGCATTTATCATTGCTCTGCTTATGATAGTTGTTGTAAGTTTACTGGACAAAAACCCAAGCAGTGAGATAACGGATTTGTTTGAAAAAATCGAAAAGTAAAAGACAGCCGATCTAATCATCGGCTGTCTCTTTTATGGTGTCTGTAAGTATGCTTGTTTCATCAATTCCGTCAACTCATTTTGACCGGTCTGATTGGGGTGTGGATCCCGGGTGAATTTAAACAATGCACTCGGATAGAAGTAGGTAACGCTACCCATCTTGCCGACATCTGCATATTTAGCTTTCCAGAGATCGTGTACTTCAGCAAAGCGATAGTTAGGATCGCTTATGCCCCGGATCTTCGCATTGATCCGTGCTGCGTAAAACTCGACTTCCTGATGCAACACCGGATCGCCTTCATAATAGCGGATACTTATGGCATTATAAGGGTTGAACAGAGTCATCGTAATGATTTCGACGGTTGCATTGCATCGACGGATTTCATCAATGATTTGTTGATATTCGGATTCAAACCGAAGGGTTCCTTCCTCAGCAACTGCATGATTGATTTTAGAAAAACTGCTTTCACCCGCCGGAAGGACATTGTTTCCTCCGATGTTAAGTGTCAGAATCGTCGCTTTGGCAACATCACCTGTACAATTGGTATCTGCACGAAGTTTACCAAGCAAGTCACTGGAATCATCGCCGTTAGTTGAGAGATTTTTCATTGTGACCGTCACATTCGGATTAGCACTTACCAAGTAGTTATAGAATCCTACGACATAACTGCTTGTTGTGCCACGCGATGTTGATCCGGTACCAATTGAATCACCAAGTGCCACATAATAAATGTTATCGGCTGGTGGTGGAGGGGGGGGTGGTGGGTCAATCGTGGATTCTTTGTGATTGATGATTTGGAAAGTATAAGTGCCACCTTTACTTGCCCGTACGGTTGAAGGGCTGATGGACACCAATGAATATCCTTCTTTCGGAGCTTCCGTAACTGAATATCTACCATCCGGAAGATTTGGGAAAATAAGAGACTGAGCCGTTGAAATTTGACCGGTAGCGTAGATTTTACCATCTTTAAGTAATGTAATTTCAAAAATAGTTGCATCTAACGGTTCATTATCAATACTTTTCTCAACGATGATCGTATTATTCGTGTTAGGAGCAGGTTTTGCAGCGCTAACCGTGATGTTGAAAGAGAAAATGATGGCAAGTATACAAATAAACAAAGAAATCGTCTTTTTCATACTGTTTACTCCTTTCCCTGAGGGTTTAGCAAAAAATAAAAGACCGGTCTGTTAGCCGGAATTCATTTTCTTTATGATGGGTCGAACATTGACTCATAAAGTTGCCAATACAATGTTTAATGCATTATCTCTAGTAAAATAATATCATATTTTGACTAAATGAACAATCTCACAAACTAAAAAGAAACGGTATTCATTTGAAAAAAAAGATGCCGTAGCATCTAGTTGATATAGAATAATAAGCCAAGCAAGATCGGAGCGAAGTTGTAACGTTCGATCTTTTTTGACGACTGGACACCGATTTCCATGACGGCACACATTTTGTCTACCATTTGAATCAGCCAGCCTTCAGAAGTCTTTGGCTTAACATTACCGACAGGCCACATGTGACTGGCAATAACGTCTTCCATTACCGGAGTTACCTCGGTAACTTTATGGGCATTTTGAAGTGCCTGGATCGGGTGAACCAAAACATGATTTCCATCGACGGGTTGCTCGGTTCTCCACTCATACAAAAACAAGTCATGTAAAAGCGCTCCACGAACAGCATCACGAACATTCAAGTTCAGTTTGCGGGCAAACAGAAACGAATAATAAGCGACGTTGAGCGAGTGTTGAAGACGGCTCGTATTTAAATGTTGAGAGTAATCATCCATCTTTAGTACCAAGGGATGAGACATCAAATCATTGATATGTGAGTAAAATTCATTAGCCAGATCATCCTGGCGGTTAATCAGATTAACGTTAGACAGTACAGCTTTCATCGATTCTCCTTAAAATTTACAACGCGGTTATCTTAACATGATTACTTTGACAATACAAGCAAAAAAACCATGATTTCATCATTATTTTTAATAAAATACAGTGAACATGATTGATAAACTTACATAAATAATGTAATAATATACGATATACTGGGTACAAGAGGTGAACATTATGACCATGATTCAAACCAATATTACCCATATCCTTCATGAGATGACTCAAAATGCGAGTATCAAAAACCATAGCCTGGAGTGGCTGATTTCTCAACAAAATCAAACAGGAAACTATTTTATCGCCAATGACGAAATGTCGCGGATCATCTGCGAGTTTGAAACTGCTCAGCAAGCCGCAGATTTTCATTATTATCTAAAATACTCGATGTACCGCTTGCCGACGATCAAGGCAACGATGGATGATCATAACGAAAGCATCGTTAATCTTGATGTCAGTTGTGATGTGATTGAACTATTTGACTCAAAACGTCCGGGATTGTGCACACTATCGAGAGAAACCGGAAGCAGCTTCCGCTTCCACTACCGCCAGATGTATACCGGATCGACACTTTCCGGCAACATCAGTGAGGGGGTGCTTCATCACACCCAATGCGTCATTCGAATCTTCGAAGCACTTCCGCAACTGAGCTTAGCCAAAGTACACCAGTTATTGCATACCGAAGAAGACATCATCCGATTTAACACGATGATCATTAAAGAGAAAGCCGAGGCGATCCGATGAATCGTACCGCATTGGCCATCCGCATGCTGATGATACTGAAAACACGTAAGTTCATCAAAAAGGCGGAGCTGGCCCAAATGTTGGAAACCAATCCGAGAAACATCATTGAACTGAAGAAAGAACTGGAAACAGCCGGATACGTTATTGAAGTCACCAACGGACCCTATGGCGGGTATTCACTGGTGGACTCCACTTTGTTTCCTCTAGCTTCATTGAATGAGGAAGAAAGAAGAGCGATGCTTGTTGCAGCGCCTTTTTTGCTTACAAGCAAAGATCCGTTGTTCTCCGATGATTTTAAGCAGGCAATGGAGAAAATACTGGTAAACGAGAAGATATCTGAACCCATCCAAGTCGCAACGACTGCGGGGTGGCAGTTGGCAATGGAAAAAGAAACCCTTCAACAATACTTATCGCTTCTTTCATCAGCGATATTATCCGCTAAAAGGGTGGAATTGCTATATAAACCGCAAAACAAGGCAAGCAAAGCCTATCTGATTGAACCTCGTGAACTGGTGCAGGTCAATGGATTATGGTATGTATTGTGTCAAGACAGTCAAAAAGGACTTGCGACATATAAAATCAACCGGATCCAAGAAATCAGAGAAAGTGACCGGACATTTCGCTTGGATGAGGATTTCATTGCGAAAAAAGCCGTAACACCTTACGGACACAATGTTAGCCGACCGGTTCACTGTGTATTTCATATTAAAAACCGTGAATATCTTAGTGAATATGTTTTCGGTGAAAATCAGAAAATCGACTGGATCAGTGATGATGAATACGTGCTGACCGTGGATCTTCGGGGACAACATTCCATCATGCAGTTCGTACTTCAGTTGGGCAGTGACTGTAAAGTCATTGAACCGGAAGAACTTAGATTGAAAGTGTTAGCAGAAGTTGAAAAAATGTTCGCCATCTACTCAAAAAATGGATGAAGCAGAGAAATGATTCTGGCTTGCAAATTTGCAAGCCTTTTATTTTGAAATTAACATTCTCTTAACAAAACCAAAATATAGAATTGATTTTCGAGACATATAATTGTTTTCGTCAAGGAGGACACAAATGAAAAAGATCGTCTTGTTATTTAGCATGATATTCATGCTTACATTAGCTGCATGCAGCGCACCGGTAGAAGAACCGGGATTCGAAGCAGAAAAAATCAACGTATATACACGTGATACATCCTCAGGTACACGTGACGGATTTATGAGAGGTATTGGATTTGCGGATGCATCTGCCAATGATTCACTTTTGGTTGCTGGATTCATTACAGCTGACAACAACGCTATTATGTCGGCAATGGCTACCGACAAATCCGGTATCGGTTATGTTTCGCTATCCTCAGTCAACAACACAATTAAGGCATTGGATTTTGAAGGTGTTGCAGCTAACGAAGCTAACGTTTTGAATAACACATATAAGCTCAAACGTCCGTTTGTCATGATGAGACGTATTGATGGAGATTATATCAGTGATACCGAATATCAACTTACCCTGGCATTTATGGCTTATGTTGCATCCAATGATGGTGCAGATGTCATCGCTAATGCCGGTGCAACGGCAACCTCAGGTACCGGAACATGGGCTTCTCAAGTAGCCAACTTCCC
>PHAF01000141.1 GCA_002841605.1 Firmicutes bacterium HGW-Firmicutes-10
CACCTCTTTTTATATACTCAGGTCGCAAAAAGTCAAAAAAAAGAGCTGTAGCTCCATAAATAGTTGAATTTAACTATCTATTTCGTTACAGCCCCTTTATGCACGTTGGCAGGGGTAGTAGGACTGATTGAGAAACTTTCCAATTTCTCTATTTCCCACTGTTTAGCGGACTTTTTCGCTATACATATCTCCATATTTTCCCGTCTTTACAGGAAAATGTGGTCACGATGTGGTCACGACCTAAAAAATTATCAAATTCAATCCATTACTATAGTAGTCTTGCTTCTTATTTATTTGTAAGAGTAACTAATCCACTTTATGCTTTGAACTAGAAAAATCGTACTCCTGCCGATCTTTAAATTCCTGCGACTTCCCTTTGTTCCAGTTTTTAACTGGACGATAATAACCTGTAATACGACTGTAAACTTCAGTATCATTTCCACACTTTGGGCATTGACTATGTTCACCTACGATATAACCACATTCTGAGCAAACTGAATAAGTCGGACTCAATGTATAGTAAGGTAGCTTGTAGTTTTCGGCAATCTTTCTAACCAAAGAAGCAGTGGATCTCCATTCATGAATTCTCTCACCTAAAAAAGCATGAAAAACAGTACCGCTAGTATAAAGGATTTGAAGTTGGTCTTGAATATCCAGTGCTTGAAACATGTCATCACTAAATCCTACGGGAAGATGTGAACTGTTGGTGTAGTAAGGAGTATCTGAAGTGGGATTTGCCACAATGATATTTGGATAGTGTTTTTTGTCATGGAGAGCTAATCGGTAGGATGTTGATTCGGCTGGAGTCGCCTCAAGATTGAAAAGTTCATTGTATTTTTCTTGGTAATCAGAAAGTCTTGATAAAATGTGATTAAGCACAGACTTGGTAAAATCGACAGATCTTAAAGTGGATAAATCGCCAGTGATCCAATTTGCATTTAAGCACATCTCATTCATACCGACGACACCAATAGTTGAGAAGTGATTGTTTAACGTCTTCAAATATTGCTTTGTATAAGGATAGAGGCCTTTTTCCAACAAATCGTTGATGATTGTACGTTTGATATGCAACGATCTTGCTGCAATTTCAATCATGCGGTCAAGCCTTTGAAAGAAATCATTCTCATCTTTGGAAAGGTATCCTAACCGAGGCATGTTTAATGTGACAACACCGATAGAGCCGGTACTTTCTCCACTGCCAAAGAAACCTCCGCTTTTTTTGCGTAGTTCACGTAAGTCTAAACGTAGTCGACAACACATGCTTCGAACATCCGACGGTTGCATTTCGCTGTTAATATAATTGGAGAAATAGGGGGTACCATATTTGGCAGTCAGTTCAAATAACAGTTGATTGTTTTTCGTGTTACTCCAATCGAAATCTTTTGTGATAGAGTAGGTTGGGATAGGGTATTGAAAGCCGCGACCATCGGCATCTCCCTCGATCATTACTTCAAGAAAAGCTCTATTGATCATTTCCATCTCCACAATACAATCTCCATAAGTGTAGGTAAGTGCTTTACCTCCTACGACACAAGGACTGTCCTTTAGATCTTCGGGAACGACCCAGTCCAGCGTGATGTTTGAAAAAGGTGATTGAGTCCCCCATCGACTCGGCGTATTTACTCCATAGACAAAGGACTCAATGGCTTGTTTTACTTCTTTGTAGCTCAAATTGTCTTCCTTAACAAAAGGAGCTAAATAGGTATCAAAGGAGCTGAATGCTTGCGCTCCTGCCCACTCATTTTGCATGATTCCTAAGAAATTAACCATTTGATTGCATATAGTCGACAAGTGCTTTGCAGGGGCAGATGTAATTTTTCCTTCAACATGACCCAATCCCTCATAAATAAGCTGTCTAAGTGACCAACCCGCACAATATCCGGTCAACATCGAAAGGTCATGTATATGAATATCTGCGTTTCTGTGCGCCTCAGCAATCTGCTGATCATAAACTTCACTTAACCAGTAATTTGCGGTGATTGCACCGCTATTTGATAAGATCAAACCCCCAACGGAGTAGGTAACCGTTGAATTTTCTTTTACGCGCCAATCATTCAGTTTCAAGTACTGATTTACGGTTTCCCGATAATCCAGCCATGTTTGATAAGCCTGACGTGCTTTTTCATGCTGCTTTCGATAAAGGATGAAAGCCTTAGCAACGGATGCGTATCCGGATTGTATCAAGACCAACTCCACTGAATCTTGTATATCCTCTACACCAATGATCGAGTCACATATTTTTGGTTGAAAATCGGAGGTCACGCGCAAGGCAAGCAGATTCAAAGTATCTTCAGATACAATCATTCTTTCAGCAGTCATTGCTTGAGCGATAGCAGAACTAATCTTTCTTAAGTCAAATTCAGTAATCTTAGAATCTCTTTTTCTAACGTTTAATTTCATACAAAAGTTCCTTTCTTATCGTATGTATGTCTGATCGTGAACACTTCTGACTTCACTTAAGATCTGTAAAAATTCCAGTTCAGTATACTGAGTCAAGTCAATGATAGGAGTAGTTTCATTCACAAAATCTGCGATGATTTTGGTACTTTTTTCAAATGGCTGTAGATACCAAATCTCATTATCCAATAAGACATTGGCCATTTCGAGCAACGTATTTAAGGAATGGTAATTCTTAACCACCGTTGTACGTATTTCATATTTTGTGGAGTATTGCCTTAGAATACGTAGGGACTCATTCCATTGGTCAGTAAAGAAATCGAGGAAGGATGAATCATTGATTCCGCATGTCACATTGAGCATGCCGGGTATGTTCTTGAAATCCAGGGCAATATAGTCTACAAGTTGACTCTTTAAAATTCTTTCTAGTAAAGAAGCGTTGATTCCGCTTGTGTCAATCTTGATTTTTAAGTCATAGGATTTGATCAAATACAGCAAGTCCATGATATCATTGTGTATCAAAGGTTCTCCACCACTGATGACTACACCATCAAGAAGATGTTTTCTTTTCTTAATGTACTCTAAAAATTCAATAGATTTATCTTCATTTTTCAGTTTATCCACCAACACTAAATCTGGATTGTGACAAAATTGACACCGCAAAGGGCATCCGGAAACAAACAATATCGTGGCTACTTCTCCTGGGAAATCGATCAAAGTAACCGGCTGATATCCATAAATAGTCATGATTCCTCCTTTAACATAAAAAACCACTGCAAAAAGTGGTTTAAAAAACACCACTTCCTAGTCCCGAGAAAGTTTGTGAACATCATCAACATTGATAGGTGATCGGACTTAGAATGTTATTCCATACCGTAGCGGCTCTGCGCAGGATTCTCACCTGCTTCCCCATATTCAATGTTTGATTTAAATGTTAACTCAATTATGATACAAGAAAAGCGAACTGTCAATGAAAGTATTGGCATTCTCATTATATTTCACTTATAGAAGGTTGCCTAGTAATTGTCTAGAAGTTCGATGATTTTAGACTCGTTCTCCTTCAGTAAATGGGTATAAACCTTCAGCGTCATATTGATATCTGAGTGACCTAACCGCTTCGAAACTGCCACGATATTCGCCCCCTTGTTAATCAAGAATGTCGCATGACTGTGACGCATATCATGTAATCGAATCTTCGGTATCAGCTTTTCCCCGATGTTCTTTAGGTGCTGGTTACATTTTTTTATGCCGTTGGAAAAGTAGCGCTGGATGGAGGTAGATGAGAGATCCTCATGATCCCCAAAGAGCAGGGGACCGTCGCGTTCCATTAGGGGCGCGATCATGTCGAGGACATGCTGATTGAGCTGGATCTTCCGGCGGCTGGAATTGGTCTTGAGGGACTTGAACTCCTTCTTGTACTGATGCATGGACTTGTTGATGCTGACGCAACCATCGATGATGTCTTTCTTCTCGACCGCCCGAGCTTCACTGCGTCGTACACCACTGTAATAAAGAAAAGTAAAGTAAGCTTTGTAAACCGGATGGTCCACATGTTCAATAAACAGTTTGAACTGATCGGGGGTCCAGACTTCGCGTTCCTTGAACTCTGTTGACTTCAGAGGAATGATTTTTAAAAGTCGTCCATGATCCTTCAACTCATAATAATCGTAGCCAAAACGAGATACGCTCTTCAAAAGAAAAATGGCTTTGTTCCGATACCGGACAGCAGCCTTTTGACCTTCGATAAAATTGCGACATTCAAGATAATCACTGGGTTTAATTTTGGACATCGGAATGTCCATGACCGATCCAAAGAAACGTTTCGCTACTTGGATGTACTTGTTGACATTGTAGTCTTCGGCTTCATGCCGTTTGTTTTCGATGTATTTATCGAAGAGCTCCCGGAAGAGGATTTCTCTGGGTGGCTCTGGAATGATTACTGGGATTTCGGGGTTCGGTTCCTCTTGCTTTTCATATTGATCGCAGCGATAGTTGGACTCATAATTGAGGGCGTCTCGCTTCAGTTTAAACCCGCGTTTGGTATGAGAAATCAGTTTCCCATCTTCATTGAGATAGTTGACTTTGCAGTACCAGGTACCGCGCTTTTCATCTTTATAAATCGCCATAATGTTGTACCTCAGTTCATTTTCTGATAAAATAAATCCATGACATTCCTGAGTTCCCCCACAAAGGGAGTGCCACGAACCCCCGGACATAATCGGGGGTTTTCTATATCCGAAACAGGGAGAAAACTCCTAAAAGCCTCGGGCAGCGCAACTCCACACCAGCTTGCCTAATATCCGCACTTGCACGTGATCATCGTCTTTGAAAACCAAGGGTTGATGTTCCGGATTGTAACTCTGCGGTTCGAGTAGAATCCCGTCTTTGATTCGGTACACTTTCTTTAAGGTCGCATCGGATCCATTGACCAAGACCGCCCCGATCGTCCCATCATCCAAACTGGCCGTTTTTTGTAACACCGCAATATATCCGTTGGGAATGATCTTGTTCATGCTATCCCCAACCACCATCAAACCAAACAAATTGGGCCGGGTGGCCAACCAGCTGGGGACTTCGATGTGTTCCAAAATATCCTCGATGGCCTCAAAAGGCTGTCCGGCCGAAATCTTTCCATAGACCGG
>PHAF01000142.1 GCA_002841605.1 Firmicutes bacterium HGW-Firmicutes-10
CGTACCTTTGAAAACAACCGGATCATCATCCCCAATGCCACTATGAACAAATCGATTTTGGAAAACAAGGATTTCGGTGAAAGAAAGGTGTGCAATTTTTTGATCCTGTCGATCAGTTATGATTCAGATGTGGATAAGGCAAAATCAATCATTGTCGAAGAAGCGCTGAACCATCCAAAACTTATAGATGTCCGTACAGAGGAGGATATTGAAAATCAGGTACCTCAAATCAATCCGGTGTTGTTTGCACTTAATAATTCAAGTGTGGATCTACGAGTAGGATTGTGGTCAAAAGATTCGACCGATGGTTACTTTATGCTTTCTGACCTTCGCGATTCAATCAAGAAGCGTTTTGACAAAGAAGGTATTGAGATTCCGTACCCGTATCAAAACATCGTGATTAAAAAATAATCGGTTCATGACCAAAACTGAGTTAATCTCAGTTTTTTTTCTTTTCGAAGGTACAGCTTTTTGTTGAGGTTTATTTTTGTATTGCGATAAGGTATAATATCTTATTGTAGAACGGAGGAATCTCCATGTTTTTGAAGAGAATCGAAATGCACGGATTTAAATCGTTCGCTGATAAAGTCACGATCAATTTTGATCATCCCGTCACCGGAGTCGTCGGGCCTAAC
Source organism: Firmicutes bacterium HGW-Firmicutes-10 (assembly GCA_002841605.1). Lineage (GTDB taxonomy): Bacteria > Bacillota_I > Bacilli_A > Erysipelotrichales > Erysipelotrichaceae > UBA2227. The sequence continues at coordinate 636 of PHAF01000142.1, forward strand.
GGCTGCGGAAAAAGCAATATCACCGATGCCATCCGATGGGTTTTGGGGGAACAATCCGTAAAATCCATGCGTAGTTCGACGATGACGGACGTAATTTTCACCGGGAGTGCACAGCGAAGAATGGTCAACATGGCCGAAGTGACCCTGGTTTTTGATAACAGCGAGCGCTCATTAGCGAGTGATTATCATGAAGTTGAAGTCACGCGCAGAATTCACCGGACCAGTCATGAAGGTGAGTACTATATAAATAAAGTCCCTTGTCGTTTGAAGGATATTTTAGACTTGGTTACTGACAGCGGTTTAGGCCGAGATTCCCTTAGCATGATTTCTCAAGGCAGTATCAGTCAGTTTGCTGAAGCGAAACCTGCTGATCGTCGTCTGATTTTTGAAGAAGCGGCCGGGGTAGCCAAATATAAAAAACGCAAAACTGAATCCTTAAGCAAACTTGAACGTACTCAAGAAAATATGGATCGTGTTTTAGACATTATCAATGAACTTGAACGTCAGGTTTTGCCGCTTAAGAAAGCAGCTAAAAAAGCTGAAATTTATACTGAAAAGAAAAATGTGCTTCAACAAATCGAAACAGCTGTTTTGATCAACGATATCGATACTCTGGACAAAGAAATAGAAACAGCCAATACGACCTTGTTTGATTTGCAGTCCCGTAATGTCATGGCAGAAACAACGATTCAGGTTCACGAAACCGCCAATCAGGAAAACCGTCAGCTCACGCATGATCTTGACCGCCAAATAAACGCGCTTCAGGATGAGATGCTCAAAACGGTTGCGGAAATTCAGACGCTCGAAACCCGTAAGATCGAGATGGATGAAAAGCGTAAGTATACCCTTGAAGTCGCCAATGCCGAAGAGAAAGCCATTGAACTAAAGGCTTTGTTAGATGAAGCCAACGCTGAATTTAAAGACAGAGCCAGCCGGCTGCGACAATATCAGGCAGACATAGATTTATATACGCAACAAAGCATTGAAATCAACCGTCATCTAGTCGATTTACAATACGATGTCGATGAAAATCAAAGCCGTTTAAGACGGATGAATTCACGTAAAGATGTATTGCAAAACATGTTGCAACGGCCGTTTATGTTGCAGGCAGGTGTTTCAGCCGTGCTTGAAGCAAAAACATCATTGCCGGGGATCGAAGATGTCGTAGCAAAAATCATCAAACCCATCCGCGGATACCAAGAGGCAATTGCCGTAGCATTGGGCGGGGCTCAGTTTGACATCGTTTGCAGCGATGACGTATCCGCTCGCAGAGCAATCAATTTTTTAAAGAAAAACCAAAGCGGCCGTGCAACTTTTATACCCTTAAGCGTACTTCAACCGCGCACGTTAAATCGGGATATTCGCGTCATATGTGAGAATACCCCCGGATTTTTAGGTGTTGGCAGTGAATTTGTAACCTGTGATGAAAAATTCTTATTAGTCAGTGAGGCTTTCTTAGGAAATGTCATCATCAGTGATACCCTGGAAAACGGAAATCACATAGCATCACTGATCCGCTATCAGACAAAAATCGTAACGCTGGAAGGTGATGTCATTCATCGCGGCGGCACAATGACCGGTGGTCGCGGAAAAGACCATGTTTCATTGTTGACAGTTTCCAAGGAAATGGATGAACTTCAAATCAGCATTGATAATGCAACGGCCCAATTAAATCAAAAAGAAGGATTATTACAAAAATCGCGTAACCGCAAAAATGAAATCGATCAATTATTGATGGAGCGACGAATTTCTGCTGCACAGATCGAACCGGTCTTAGAAGCCAAACGTGCGAAGTATGAACGTTTGAAGAATGATTTGGAAACACTGACGCCGTATATGGAAAGTGGTGAAGTCAGTTTTGCAGACAATCTGATCGATATGTTGAACAATGCTTACTCACGCAGAGATGAAATTACCACATCGATCCGACTGAAAAGGGACCAGCGATTAAAACTGGGTTCAGAAATCGAACGCAAAGAACAGCAGATCCGTCAAATGCGACGGGATTTGAATGCGATTCAAATCCGCGAACGTGAGATACAAATCGATCGGGCTAAGATGGAGACAAAAGTAGAATCTTATTTGCAACGGCTCGCTTCCGAATATCAAATGACCTATGATTATGCAAAAAGCATCCGCGGTGATCTCATCGTGGAAAACGCGGTTGAAAAAGTTAATGAACTTCGCAGTCAAATCGAAGCCTTGGGCAATATTAATATGAATGCCCCGGAAGAGTTTGCCCAGGTCAATGAACGATACGAGTTTTTAACTGAGCAGTTGCAACAGCTTCAAACCAGCCGTGATCAGTTGCTTAAGGTCATCGAAGATATGGACAAAGTGATGATCGATCAGTTCTCGGCCATGTTTGCAAGGATCAACCATGAACTTACCGATGTATTTCATGCTCTTTTCGGAGGCGGAAAATGTCGGCTCGTATTGGAAGATCCCAGTGATTTGCTCAATACCGGAGTTGACATCGATGTGCAACCTCCGGGTAAAAACATACAGAACATCCGCCTTTTTTCCGGTGGTGAAAAAGCATTGATCGCAATTTCAGTACTGTTTGCGATATTGAAAGCACGTCATGTACCGCTGTGTATATTCGATGAAATTGAAGCTGCACTTGATCCAGGCAATGTCGAACGATTTGCCAGATATCTAAAGAAATTCAGTCAGAACACACAATTCATCGTTGTTACACACCGGCCGGGGACGATGGCTCAATGCGATATCTTGTATGGTGTTACCATGCCGCATCACGGTGTTTCACAAATGCTCAAAGTTCGCCTTGCGGATGCTGTCGAACTTGCGGAAAGTGAGGAAGAACATGGGATTTCTTGATCAACTCAAAGATAAATTCATAAAAAAACCGGATAAAGATATATACCTTTCGGGTTTCGAACGTTCAAACCGCTTGCTTCGCAGCCGTATGTCCAATCTTTTTGATGAAAACCGCCAACGAGATGAAGACTGGTACGAGGAATTGATGATGATTATGGTGGAAAGTGATATCAGTGTTACCACGGCCAATAATATCATCGAGAAATTCAAAAAAGATCTGCGTTATAACGAAATGACCATGAGTGATAGCAAGCAACTGCTGATTTCGGTCATGTCCGAGCATTATGGGGATTTTCCACTGGATTTGATGCTGGCTTTAGAAGGACCAACGGTCGTGTTGATCGTCGGTGTCAATGGCAGCGGAAAAACGACGACCATCGCCAAGCTTGCTCAAAAGTATAAAAATGAAGGATTAAGTGTTGCGGTTGCGGCCGGTGATACCTTTCGGGCTGCGGCTATAGAACAGCTCAATACTTGGGCACAGCGTATCGGAGTCCCGTGCATCGCCGGAAAACCTCAACAAGATCCGGCTTCCGTCATGGTTGATGCCTGTCGTTACGCCAAGGAAAACAACATTGACGTATTGCTTTGCGATACAGCCGGACGTCTTCAAAACAAAACCAATCTGATGAACGAACTTGCCAAAATGTTTCGGGTCATCGGCCGGGAAATCGAAGGGGGTCCGCATGCCGTATGGCTGGTATTGGATGCCACGACCGGACAAAACGGGCTGTCACAAGCCAAAGTATTTATGGAAGCTACCGAAGTCGGCGGGATCATTCTTACTAAAATGGATGGAACTGCAAAAGGCGGGATCGTATTGACCATCAAAGAAGAAACAGGGATCGGTGTCATATTCTTGGGTCTTGGTGAAAAACCGGATGATTTGCGGCCCTTTGACAAAGACAGCTATTTATACAGCTTGTTTGAAGGTAAAGAACATGTTCGATAAAACACGTTTGATGAATGATTTGTTGGACTGGTATGAAGAACTTCTCACCCAACACCAACGCGAAGTGATGCATATGTATTATCACGATGATTACTCCCTGCGGGAAATCGCCGAGATTTTAAATATCAGTCACAATGCCGTCTTTGATATCGTCAAAAGAGTTGAAAAAATGCTCACAGCTTTCGAAGAAAAAGTTGGAGCTCTAGATTTCTATCAAAAAAACCAGCAGATGATTTCAGACTTAAATGCTTTGAATGATGCCAGGGTACATGCTATAATTGACACGTTTGAAAAAAATACCAAAGGAGAGAAAAAATGAGTAAAGTAATATCCGTAAATGCAGGTAGTTCGTCATTAAAATTCCAATTATTCACCATGCCGGATGAGACCGTGTTAACCAACGGAATCGTAGAGCGCATCGGTTTTGAAGATGCCATTTTCACCATCAAGTTTGATGGACAAAAGGTAACGGTCACACAACCGATACCAGATCACAAAGTTGCAGTTTCCTTGTTGTTGGATGCCTTAATTAAGCATGGCATCGTCTTGTCTCTGGATGAAATCATCGGTGTCGGCC
>PHAF01000001.1 GCA_002841605.1 Firmicutes bacterium HGW-Firmicutes-10
CCGAGCAACCGGACAGCTGCATGATTTTCTGTAATTTGAAGGCGACCGTGGATGATATTTTTGAATATTTCTCGGACATGAAATTTCCGATTCAACGTCTGCATGGCGGAATGGAACAAAATGACCGGACTCAAATCATCAAAGGTTTTAAGCAAGGCAGTTTCCGCTTTTTAGTAGCAACCGATGTTGCGGCAAGGGGATTGGATATTGATCAGGTATCTTTGATCATCAACTTTGATATTCCTTTGGAAGCAGAAATATATGTTCACCGTATCGGTCGGACCGGCCGTTTTGATCAAATGGGTAAAGCCATAACCTTTGTTACTACCAATCAAGGCCGTTTCTTACGAAACATCGAAGATTTCACAGGGGTACGAATGGAAATGTTGCAGTTGCCGGATAAAGAAACATTACAAAATGCTCATATCGACAGTGCGCGTCAAATCAGAGAGAAGAAAATCGTTAAAAAAGTCAAAGGCGAGCAGTTGAATGAGGGTATTACAGCTCTTCAAATCCGTGCCGGAAAGCAGTCTAAAATTCGACCGACGGATATTGTGGGTGCGATATGTTCAATCGAGGGTTTGAGCGCTGAGGATATCGGTGTGATCAATATCGGAGAGTTATTCAGTGAAGTCGAAATCCTTAATGAAAAAGGGGATATGGTTTATCAGCAGTTACAAGAGTTGCCGATCAAAGGAAAACTGCGAAAAGTCATAAAAATGAGAAAATAGTGCGAAGGGTAGACTGCACCCCATTTAGTAGACAAGTAAATAAAATAGTTAGATGTAGTCAATCATAAAATACCTCTATAATTGGATTATGGAGGTGTTTTTTTGTGGCAAAGAAAGGACAGAAATTTAGAAGATATGAGTTAGAGTTTATGAATAAGGTTTTGAAGGAATATCGAGAAGGATCAAGTGCGGGCTATCTTTCTAATAAGTATGGCATTCCAGTAGGAACAATACGCACGTGGTCATTCATCAACAAGCGACGTGGAGCATTAGGAATAGTTAAGCGAGGTAGATCGGTTGGGTCAAAAGCTAAAGACTATAAAGAGCGATATGAAATACTAAAAAATTCCAGGACTTCTTAGTCAGTCAAGAACAAAAGAGAAAATAAACTTCATCAACACATACAAAGGAGTCCATCGATTCGGACTGATGTGTGAGGTTCTTGAAATCAGTCCAAAAACCTACTATAAATATCGCAATGTGCCTGACAAAGATTATGAAGATTATAAACTGATTAGGCGCATTTTTAATCAAAGCATGAAAACCTATGGTTATCGACGTATAACAGATGAGCTTAGAGAGAAGTATGGAATTATCTATAACGCTAAGAAAGTGCTAAGAATCATGAATAAATATGGAATACAGCCTCTTTACATCAAGAACCAACAAAGAAATGGTCAAAAAGTTAGAATGGAGCGAATGATTAGACCCGACTTACTTCAAAGAAACTTCAATCAAAGAGGTTGGACAACGGATGTAACGTATCTTGATTATGCAGGGAAACGATCATTTTTAAGTACCATACTCGACTTACAATCAAAGAAGATTATTGGTTATCAAATAAGTAACAGGAATGACATTAAGTTGGTCATGGATACCCTTCATAAAGCGCTTAGGAAAACAAAAGATCCAAGTGGACTGGTCCTCCACTCGGATCAAGGGTTTCAGTATATTTCAACTGAATACCAGACTGTGTGTGAATCAAGGGGAATACTAATTTCTATGTCCAGAAAAGGAACCCCACTTGATAACGCAGTCATAGAGAGTTTTCATTCATTACTGAAGAAAGAAACTCTATACAATAATGATATCAAATCTCATGAAGAATACATCAAAATAGTGAAGACATGGTTAGTCTTTTATAACACACAAAGAAGACGAAACAAAAAGTAGGCACTTTTTTTAAGTGTCTACTTTATTGGGTGCACTTCAGGGCACTATTTTTTGATTTTTGCTAGTAGTTTTGGAAGTTTTGGATGACTCATGACCGAATAATAACCGATCTTATATATGTGGTCAAAATGACTTACATCCAGGATGTTGTATTCGTTCAAACCGTGAGGTTCTACGAGCAAATTACATTTTCTCTTCATCTCTCTGGTAGGCGAACTGATGCTTAACTGGAATGTCCTTACGGCGATATCATGCAGATTTTCTATTTTTGTAACTGTTTCCGTCGACATTACATCGACTGCAATTATGATATCGCAATCCTTAAGCAAAGGTTTTATAGGAAGATTATCAAGAACTCCTCCGTCTACGTATTTTTGACCGTCGATTTCCACCGGTGAAAACAAGATAGGAATGGAGGAGGAAGCAATAACGGCATCGATGACATTTCCGGAACTTCTGTACTCGATTTCGCCGGTATAGAGATTGGTTAAGGCAATATACAACTTCTTGGACATATCACTGAAATCTTTTTTCTTAATGATTTCATTGAGATTCTTACGAAGATTATCCAAATTCATCAATCCGTCTACAGGCAAGATGATCTTGGCATAGTCGATGAATTTTTTATCTTTCATCATTTTATAAATTTCATCCGTGCTCAATCCGGATGCATACAGAGCAGCAGCGATCGATCCTGCACTTGTTCCAGATACCACCTGAATGTTGACACCTAATTCTTCAAAAGCCTTTAAAACGCCTAGATGAGCTACTCCGCGCGATCCGCCGCCGCTAAGAGCGATACCGACGACTTTCTTTCTGAAAAACATGATTTCACCTCATCGATCTTTGTTGGCCAGAGCAATCAGCATCAAATCAGCAGTTGACGGATTGCTTGCCGTAGGGATATCGTATAACACCGCAATTCTCAAGAGTGCTTTAACATCTGGATCATGCGGTTGGGAAGTCAGCGGATCCCAAAAGAAAATCAGCATGTCGATTTCTTTTTGGGCGATAGCAGCCCCAATCTGCTGATCCCCGCCTAAAGGTCCCGACATATAGCCTTTGACTTGAAGTCCGCTGGCATCAGCAACGCGCTTAGAAGTCGTTCCTGTACCGCATAAATTGTGAATAGATAGTTCTGCTTTATGTGTTAAAACCCACTTGACTAAATCGTCTTTGCGATTATCATGTGCTATCAGTGCAATGTTTAAGTTTTTCTTCATATTTACCCCCGATTTTCAACTTTATTGTAACATAAAAGCCGGTGCCTTTCGACACCGGCTTATCTATATCAACGGATCAAAGATCCGATTATGGTTGCATTGCTCCAAACAATACCAACCATGCAAGAATCGACTTTGCAGCCAGACTCAATACGATATATGTGCGTTCTCCATAGAGATAATCTTTCCACTTACCAATCCCTTTATACTGAAGGATCATATTAATAGGGAAGGTATTAAATGCTACAAAATATGTGCCTACGATAGCCCAGACAAACCATGGGACCATATCGAAATTCCCTGTTCCAAACATGTAAATGAAGATGGCGATCCAAGGTGCCAGACCGGCAAGACTGCCCCAGATAAAGGGTCCCCAGTTGACCTTTTTCTTCTCGGTTCCTGCATTAATCAATTCCATATCCAATCCGAATAAGTTCATGGATGCATTTACGATAAAGATCAGAATCAATGATACGATATCATAAATTCCAAACAACGTAGAAATCAGTACAATCATGATCGATGAGCTCAAGGCATACTCAAACCACCGGAACTTGTTGATGCCTTGTTTGAGGTCCTCAACGTATTTTTTTGCGTTAAGCACGATCAAACCATGTGCTAATGCTGATATAAGAAGGAAGGATGCGACCAGAATACCAAAGGGTAAAGCAAACAATTCACGACTGACAACTTCCAGTGACCGGGTTTCGAAATTGAATGTCTGATAATACTGGATGATCGTCGGTTGAAACTCACTGATTTTCTGAATAACGGTCGTCGCAAGAAACAACATAGCCAATCCCTGAACAAGGTGGAAACCACCCATGATTAAGTTAAATCTTTTTAGTTTTGCGTAAGTGTCTTTCATTTGAGAATATCTCCTTTTGTAAGTATATTATATATCTTAAAATAATATAATGCAATTAAATTGCGTAAAATATAAATTGTTTTTTTTGTAAGTTTTTTTCTTAGGTTTAAACTTGAAGAATTTAATTGATTTTGCTATTTCGGTCAAAAATCCTGAGGATTTATTGAATTATGTTATCATTTTAATAATCGAGGTGCATCATGTTAAAATCAAATACAGATTTTGAAAGTATCGGCTTTCAACTTAACTCAAGTTATAGCAGTTTGCCCAAGAAACTATACACGCTTATGCAACCAGAGAAAGTTACAAAGTCATCGCTGGTCGTTTTTAACGATGCTTTAGCCATGCAACTCGGCTTGAATTTTTCGAAAATATCAGATCAAGACAAAGCAGCGATTTTCTCCGGGATGTTACGTATACCGAGCTCTAACCCTCTGGCTCAAGCGTATGCCGGACATCAGTTTGGTCGATTTACCTATCTTGGCGATGGAAGGGCATTGTTGTTGGCAGAACACATGACACCAGATCACAAGCTTATCGATATTCAGTTGAAAGGATCAGGACCGACCCCGTATTCACGAGGCGGGGATGGCCTGGCAGCGTTGGGACCTATGTTGCGAGAATACCTTATCAGTGAGGCGATGGCAGCATTAAACATTCTCACAACAAGAAGTTTGGCGGTCGTACTTACTCATCAGAAAGTTAAAAGACAGGTTGAACTGGATGGGGCGGTTTTAACACGTATAGCTCAAAGTCACATCCGGGTCGGAACCTTCCAGTATGCGATAGCTGAAGGCGGATTAGAAACTCTAAAAGCGTTGGCAGATTACACCATACAAAGACATTATCCGCATATAAATGAAGAAAACCGCTATTTGGGATTATTGAATGAGGTCATCAAAGCACAGGCAGAACTGATTGCTCAGTGGCAACTGACCGGTTTTGTGCATGGTGTGATGAATACCGATAATATGGCGATCAGCGGAGAAACGATCGATTACGGGCCATGTGCATTTTTGGATGTTTACGAGCCGAAGACCGTGTTTAGTTCGATCGATTATTCCGGCCGTTATGCTTATGTCAATCAACCGGCGATAGCCGCCTGGAATCTGGCGAGATTTGCGGAAACGTTGCTTCCGATTCTTAATAAAGATCAGTTCTTGGCTCAGACTCTAGCACAAAATGCGGTGGAAACGTTCTTGCCGCAGTTTAAAGATGAGTTTCTGAAGGGGATGAGAAAGAAGTTGGGGTTGTTCAACATAGAAAGTAATGACGAGACTTTGATTGAAGAACTGCTTTCAATCATGCAGAAAGTGAAGGCAGACTATAACAAAACATTTGTGAATCTAGCATTGGACTTGGATAGCTTTCGAATAAATCCAACCTATAACGCATGGCTAGAGAAATATGAGCTGCGCAGAAGCAAACAAAAAGAAACTTTTGCAGAGTCCGTTGAATTGATGAAAAGAGTCAATCCCTCCATCATCCCACGCAATCATCTGGTAGAACAAGCTCTGTTACAAGCAAGTGAACATCAGGATCTAAGTCTTTTTGAGCATTTACTCGATTTGGTCCGTCAACCATTTGCTTACATGGATGAGCAATTGTATCTGGATCAACCGGATTTACAATCAAGCAAGCCTTACAGGACGTATTGTGGAACATAATGTAACTGTGAATGTAAATCATCAGGTGAATTTTCGACATTTTCAAAAAAACGCAATGACATGAATTTGTTCATGTTATAATAAATCAAAAAGGAGTTATTATGGGAAAAATCGTGGTTGTTGGTAGTATCAACATGGATTATACGGCTTTAGTAAAGGATTTGCCTTTGCCAGGCGAAACATTGTTGGCGAAGGGGTTTCAGATGTCCGGAGGCGGAAAAGGGGCCAATCAGGCTATGGCCGCCGCAGCGTTCTCTAGTCATGTAAAAATGATTGGAATGCTGGGGGATGATCCGGCGGGACATGCATTATACGAAAAGATGCAAAACAAAGGAATCGATATGAGTTGTGTCGGTTTTTGTGAGACGCCGACCGGAAATGCATTGATCAATGTGGCTGATCAGGGAAAAAATACGATCGTCGTATTCCCAGGAGCAAATCATAAATTAACGGAAGATGTAATCGAGAAACACAAAGATGTCATCGTGGATGCAGATTTGGTCATGATGCAACTTGAAATCCCGATGGCAACCGTGAAGAAAGTTGCTGAGATCGCTTTTGAAGCCAAAGTTCCGATTTTACTGAATCCGGCACCTGCACAAAAGCTTGACAGTGAGTTATTAAGCAAGGTCACCTACATCACTCCCAATGAAACCGAATTGCTGCGCCTGACCAATTCGTTTGAAACTCAGCGAGGAGCGATGGCCTTGCGGGCACTCGGAGTTAAGAATGTTATCATCACATTGGGATCTAAGGGATGTTATGTCAAAACCGATAATGAAGAGTTTAGGGTCGAGAGTTTCAAAGTTGATGCGATCGATACGACTGCGGCGGGAGATTCGTTTAGCGGCGCACTTGCGGCTCAGCTGGCATTGGGAGTTGAGTTGAAAACAGCATTAAAAATCGCGAATGCGACCGGTGCACTGACGACTACGAAGGTCGGTGCTCAAGAGGCATTACCAAGTAAAGAAGAAGTGGAAGCTTTGTTGCTGGCCAATCCGAAGTATTTAAAGGATTAGATTATGACCTCTGTTCGCAGAGGTTTTTTTCTCCCATAATTTCCGGATTTGGGGTGGTAAGAGTCAGTTGTCAATGATACAATAAATGTCGAATGGGTGAGATATTCAACGAGTACATTTGGGTACGGTTTGGATCATTTCCGAGAAATTCATGGGAGGAAAATATGATTGATTTTTTATTGCAGTATGGCTGGATTGTTTTAGCTGTAGTCATTCCGATTGTCACGATTCCTGTTTGGTATGTTAAATCACCACCGGACAAAGCGATCATTATTTCAGGTTTAGGAAAAAGGAAGGTCATCGTCGGTAAAGCCGGTATTAAAATCCCTTTTTTACAACGTACGGACCGACTCGGCTTGGAAATGATTTCAGTCGATGTCAAAACAGATTCTTTTGTGCCGACCAATGATTACATCAACGTTAAGATCGATGGTGCGGTCAAGGTTAAAATCAGTTCCGACCCGGTAATGATCGAATTTGCGGCTCAAAACTTCTTGAATCGCAGTTCGGATTACATCACTAGTCAAATCAAAGATGTATTGGAAGGGAATACCCGTGAGATCATCGGAAGCATGCCTTTTGAAGGCATTGTTCAAGATCGCAAGTCGTTTGTTGAGAAGGTTCAAGAAAACGCGGTTCCTGATCTTCGTAAGATGGGTTTGGAAATCATTTCATTTAATGTTCAATCTGTCATTGATGAGAATAATATTATCGTGGATTTGGGTATCGATAACGTTTCACAGATCCGTAAAAAAGCGCAAATCGCGAAAGCTCATGCAGATCGAGACGTAGCGATCGCTACGGCAGATGCTAAGAAAATGGCGAATGATGCCAATGTCAAAGCTGAAACGGAAATCGCTTTGAAACAAAAAGAACTTGCGGTACGCGTGGCTGAATTTAAAATCGAGCAAGATACCAAACAGGCGGAAGCTGATGCGGCTTATGAAATTCAAAAAGAACAGCGTCGTGCGGTTATCGAAGAGAAAACCGCAGAAGCTAACTTGGTAAAAACGGAGAAGGCTGTTATCGTTCGTCAAATGGTTTTGCAAGCAGAAATCGAGAAGCAAGCAGAAGCTGAGAAGTTCAGATTGATGTTGGAAGCCGATGCGAATTTATATCGCCGACAACAGGAAGCACAAGCTCGTTTGATCGAAAAGCAAAAAGAAGCCGAAGGTATTTTAGAATTAGGTAGAGCGGAAGCGGAGGCTATTCGTGCGAAAGCATTGGCTGAGGCTGAAGGTATCGATGCTAAAGCTGAAGCTATGAAGAAATATGGTGAAGCCGCAATTTTGGAAATGTATTTCAATAAACTACCGGAAATCGCGTTAAATGTCGCAAGTCCGTTAACAAATGTCGATAGAATCACGATGTATGGTGATTCTCAAAATTCGAAATTGGTTGGCGATATTGTCAAGGCAACGACACAGATTTCTGACGGATTAACTGAAGGAATGGGAATCGATATCAAGTCGTTTATTCAAAATCTGATTAGTAAAAACAGAGTTGAGCATACGATTGAGGATATTGATCCGACGTTATGATCACAGGCAGGGGAAACCCTGTCTTTTCATTTATCCACTTTGATTATTATGATAAGATTATTCTGTCCAGTCGATTCCATCAACAGAAAGGAGAATTATGAACGCATCTTGGTTAATTCATGTTCTTTTTCTGCTAGTTCTGGTTATTTTGATTTTGTTTCTGCGGTTTAATCCGGAACTTGGAAAATGGGGTAAGGGTTTCTGGTTCGGTTTATGGCTGCTCAACAGTTTTCTGTATATACGAACGGTCATCGCTAAATTATTCCCCTCACCAGGTAGTTGGGATGATTTGATATTCGGGGTAATGTTTGCGTTTACTTCGTATGCAATGCTGACAGCGATCAGCTCGACGTGGTTATATTTGTTATATAAAAGAAAAACGAAGTAAAGAAAAGGTCTCATTCAGTGGTGAGACCTTTTACAAGATAATTCTATTTAATTGTTTTGTCTAAATCAAGGACCGAAACTCGGATCCGGTAAACCAACCACAGCATGAGCAATTACATAGATATCACCATACAGCGATTTTTCAATGTAGTATTGACCCGGAGCAACGGTTTCAACCATTCTTCTTCCGACTTTCACTAAAGGATACATTCCTTTTCCGGCATATACATGAGTTTCATCAAGATCATACATAGCATCGAGCTCGTAATTGACAACTATGAGGTTACCGATGAAAGATACTTTTACTGTTCCGACTACTGTACCGCCCATGCATTGTCCAGCACCGGCAATAAGTGGCATTTCATAGTAACCAGGAACAGTTATTTTATTTGTCCAACCCCAGCGGCTGAATCCGTCTTCAAGGAAACATCTGGAATTTTCACCCTTAGCAAATGCTGTTTCGTATACGAAACATTGAATATAAACTTTAACATTAGCAGTAGAGTAACCAAGAACTACATCATCATCTCCGTAAACGGTTGCGGTATTACCATACTCTTCTGCTCCACAGAGATCTTTTCCGTAGTCTTCCCATGCGAACATTTTATCATAGGTAAACTTCTCGATATCGCCTTTATCGTAATCATAAGCATCGAGTGTTCCAAGGGTTGCTAAACCGAATAGATCACTTTGATCTTTGACAACAACAGTAGCATGCACATCGTTTTCCGGGTCGCCCCAAACGACGGCTTTGGTATCTGAATAAACATCTCTTTCGGTGGTGACGGTTACAACATTATCATTCATGAATTCTCCATCTTCATCATAAGTACAACTCAATGTTGCATCTTTGACTAAGAGGTAAGGGAATGTTATTTCACCACAATCAACATCGATTGGAGTTCCGTCAAGGACATCTTCAATTTTTGTAATCGTTGCATCAAGATCACCGGTATTTTCAATTTTGATCGTACCGCTGACATTATGATCAGCGTCAACAAATCCTAAATAAGTTACATCAACTTTCCATGTAGCTTTTCCATCGCCACTACCATCGACGAACAAGTAGAACGCATCTTTATCAACTGATTTTGCGATCGACCAGTCATGGGTGCGATTGAAAGTGGTGTTAACAGTTTTACTTACGGTTAGCTCTTCTTTTTCGGTGCCTGGGCAATAATCGGAAAGAACGAAGTTGCCATCGTGGGTTCCTTTATAGAAAATAGTTGCTTCAAGCTCATCAATATCGAAATATGGTGTCATGAAATGGTAAACTTTGCTTAGAACTTTGGTTGGGGCATAAGTACCAAAACCAGATCCGCCTAATCTAAGTTCTGCATCTGTAACATCGCCGGCTTGATTGAATATCCAGTGCATCCAACCATCAGCAGTACGGCCTTCCTGACCGACATATTCACAATGTTCTGAATCGGTTCCTTGGCGTGTCCACTCAACTGAACCATCCCATGTAGTTACAGCCATTGTGGAGATAGCAAACATCGCGAAGAAGACTGTTAATATGATACCGAAGTCAAACCATTTCTTTAAGCGATAATTAGTCATATTCTATCCTCCTTGTTTTTCTATTTTATTTCCTCTACAAGCAAGATAAAGTCGGTTGTGCCTTCCCCTCCTTTCATATAAAACACAAAAAACCGACCAATAATCACTGGCCGGTTACGCTACTAGCTACGATAAACGAAAAGCGTCCAATTGCTCGTTTATCATCATCGCTTCCATTATATTCCTGTACATAAATTCTATCATGACGTATTTTGAGAGTCAAATTATATTATTCGACTTTTTTGTGGTTTTTGTATTATTTCGTCGAATATTCACAAGTAGAGCAATTTTCCTAAAACGATAAGTGTTATTAATATCGAAGATATATTTTCACTTAAAAAAAAGCAAAAATTTAAAAAAATCTGATTAAAATCAGAGTCTTTAGCTTTTAGCGCTTTTGTTAATTGGGTTGAGAAAATACCCTTAATTTGATACAATAAACGCATATAGCGAATGGGAGAAAATTATGGATCATCTTGTCAGTGTCATTGTTCCGATTTATAATGTTGAACGGTTTTTAGAGCGTTGTTTTGAAAGTATCATGCATCAGACGTATAAGAATTTTGAGATAATTGCGATTGATGATGGAAGCACGGATGAAAGTTCGGCGATTTTAGATCAGTGGGCACAGAAGGATCAAAGAATCAAAGCCACTCATCAAAACAATATAGGAGTTGCGGCTACGCGAAACGTCGGTTTGAAGTTGGCTACGGGAGAATATGTGTTATTTGTGGATAGTGACGACACGATATCACCGACAGGCATAGAACGGTTACTCAATAAAGCCGTGTATAATAATTTGGACATTGCTTATGGAGCCGGTTATCGTATCAGCATAACCGGAAAAGTTGCGGTCCCTACCAATAAACCCGATCACTTGCTCGATAAAGTGCTAACCGGACCTCAATACATGGAGGAAGCCATTCGCTCAAAATCATATAATAACGGAGTGTGGAACAAACTTTACAAGCGGACATTCTTGATTGAGAATGAATGCTGGTTTAAGGAAGGGCTTGTATATGAGGATATCCTTTGGTCACCTCAAGTCTTTTTGAAAGCACAGCGCGTTCAGTTTGTTGATGTGGATTTTGCGAATATCTTTGTTCGACATGGTGCGATCACCCAAGACCCATACAATCTGGCGATCAGGCATCATGACAGCCTGTATATATTTGATACATTGACAGAAATTTATCTGAATGCGAACATTACCGACGATCAACGCATGGTTTTTCTGGATTATGTAACTAATCGCAGAGTCAACCTTCTGAAAAATTACCGGGCATTTTACTCGAAAGAACAGATTCGCGAGAATATGGCAGAAATTAAGAAGTATGCAAAGTTATGGAGTACACGTGTCAATGCATTCTCGCTTCTCTTTCAAACCAAATAATTCATATTGAACTTGGTAAACCCTAGGCCTGCGCCTAGGGTTTTTGATTAAATCAAAATTAAGAGTATAATGAGACTAAAGAAATATAAACATCACAATTAAAATGAAATGAGGATTAAAGATGAACTTAAATCAATCTGAACGAAGGATTCATGTCACCTTACTGATCATAGGTCTTATGGTACTTGGTTGGTCCTATATTGATCATCGCTTAACTTTTGGTTGGATATTGTTGACTGTGCCGATTGTCATTGCATCCATACTTTTCATTTCTACTTATAAGAAATTCACATTTACGACCCTGATTTACATCATCGGATTTTTCTGGGCTTGCTTGTTGATGGTCGGAGCAAAATATACATATACATACGTTCCGATTTTCGACAGCATCAGTGAAGCCTTTGGATTAACAAGAAATTATTACGATCGTTTCGCACATTTTGCTCAAGGGTTTGTGCCGTTTTTGATATTTCGGGAATATCTGATGCGCAGGGGAATTTTATCAAATCGTAAATCAACCACGCTCATCGTTATCGGATTGGTATTGGCGTTTTCTGCATCCTGGGAGTTGCTTGAGTATTCCACAGCCGAACTATCCGGGAAGTCACAATCATTTATTCTCGATATGCAAGGAGACATTTGGGATACACAACTGGACATGTTGTCAGCAATTGCAGGTGCTATCACTTCATGGTTGTTATTAGGAAAGATTCATTTGCGACTTATTGAGGATAAAATGAAGAAGCAAGACCATTTGCTTATCCATTCAGACTCAGGTTCGGTGGGTGATAAGGTAAAATCGAATGGAGATGACAACGATTTAATCACTTGACATCTGTTTTTTTCTTAGTATAATAAGCAATAGATTAGAAAGTAAGCAAAAGCAAGAGGAAATATGACACAGAGAGAAAAAGAAATACTGGCGATATTGAAATCTGAGCCAACCATATCTCAACAAGACCTTGCGGATCGATTGGGTATAACCCGTTCTTCAGTAGCGGTACATATCACCAATTTGTTGAAGAAGGGCTATATTTTGGGCAAGGGCTATATATTACAAGAGGATCCCTATATCGTCGTCATCGGTGGCGCTAACATAGATATACAGGGAACTCCGAAGAACCGGCTGACATACAAAGATTCCAACATCGGGGAAGTTCGGATTTCTTTGGGAGGTGTCGGGCGAAACATTGCGGAAAACTGCGCGAGACTAAACATTATGACAAGATTGATCAGTGTGATCGGTGACGATTTATATGGGCAACAGATGTTGAAACATGCACAAACCGTCAATCTTCATATGCAAGACTGTCTGATTTTGCCTCAAACACCAACTTCGACTTATTTGAGCATACTTGATGAGTCACGTGATTTGGCTGTTTCCATCAATCATATGGACTCCATCGATTTATTGACTGTGGATGATCTAAAAGCAAAGCGCTCACTGATCGAACATGCACAATTATGTGTGCTTGATACCAATCTCTCTGAGGATGTGCTGAAATATCTTTTGACAAGTTTTCCGAATACGATATTCTTCGTAGATCCGGTATCGGGAGCAAAAGCACAGAAAATCAAGCCATACTTGCAAGCGATTCATACGTTGAAACCAAATCTTTTGGAAGCTAAGGTGCTTTCATCACTAGACAACGACTCAGATTCACTTGAAGATTTGGCGAAGTCTTTGAAAAGCCAGCGGGCGTTTATCAGTTTAGGATCTCAGGGAGTCTATGTTATCGATGGCAAGAAGCATGTTCACTTCCACTCGCCACCCATTGATGTCATCAATGCGACTGGTGCAGGGGATGCCTTTATGGCCGGACTGGTATATGCTTACTTGAGGGGATTGGATATTGAAGAAACCACTTGGATAGCGATGGCAGCATCAAGGCTTGCCTTATCGCACACCGACACCATCAACCCAAATCTCAGTGAGCAATTATTACTTAAAACAATGGAGGAAATTAAGAATGTTTGAGAAATATCTGGATATAAGTGAAGAAGTAAAAAGAGCTTTAGAAAATAGTCAACCGGTGGTCGCATTGGAATCAACCATCATATCTCATGGTATGCCTTATCCAAAAAACGTTGAGACCGCGTTGAAAGTCGAACAAATCATCCGTGATAACGGAGCTATCCCGGCAACCATCGCCATACTGAATGGAAGATTGAAAGTCGGATTAAGTCATGATGAAATCGAAATGTTAGGAAAAGTTGGGGATGTGGTCAAAGCGTCCCGCCGAGATATTCCTTTTATTATTGCTAAGGGATTAAACGGTGCGACCACGGTTGCATCAACGATGATATTGGCAGATTTGGCCGGTATTCGCGTATTTGCGACCGGCGGAATCGGTGGTGTCCACCGAGGAGCCGAAACATCCTTCGATATTTCCGCAGACTTGATTGAACTGGCTCAAACCAATGTTGCGGTCATTTGTGCCGGAGCAAAGTCGATCCTAGACATCGGATTGACACTGGAATACCTCGAGACTC
The DNA here is from genome assembly GCA_002841605.1 of Firmicutes bacterium HGW-Firmicutes-10. Classification (GTDB taxonomy): domain Bacteria; phylum Bacillota_I; class Bacilli_A; order Erysipelotrichales; family Erysipelotrichaceae; genus UBA2227. The sequence goes on from PHAF01000001.1 coordinate 14,059, forward strand.
ACGGAGTTCCGGTTGTCGGCTATCAAACAGATGAGCTTCCGGCGTTTTATACAAGCAAGAGCGGATTCAATGTGGATTATCGTGTGGACAATCCTCAGGAGTTGGCTTTGGCAATCAAAGCTAAATGGGACTTGAACTTGCAAGGCGGACTGATCGTTGCCAATCCGATCCCTAAAGCCTATGAAATGGATTCGGAAGTGATCAATCAGGCAATTGCTGAGGCTATTAAACAGCAATTCGCTGCCGGAGTCAAAGGGAAAGAAAGCACTCCATTTCTATTAGCAAAGGTCAAAGAACTGACCGGCGGTGACAGTTTGGACTCCAATATTCAGCTTGTTTACAACAATGCCAAAGTCGGTGCACAATTGGCTGTTGCATTGAGCAATCTAAAATAAAAGTATGGACATCGTTTATTCGATGTCCTTTTCTATGATAATATTAAAATAGCAAACAACCAGTAAAAAGCAGTTAGTCAGATAAATATTGTGCTTTTTGGTTAGAAACGGAGAGTTTGAATGAAACTGTTTATTGAAAAGGATTATAATGCATTAAGCAAGAAAACAGCGGAGCTTGTGGTCAATGCTGTTTTAGAAAAGCCAAATCTGATTTTTTGTTTGCCTGCCGGTGGATCACCGATCGGAATGTATCAATGTCTGGTGGAAATGTATAATAACAATGAAGTCTCATTTAAAGATATGATCACCTATGACATGGATGAGTATGTCGGAATATCAGCCGATAACGAAAACAGTTATGCCTTTTTTATGCAAAAGCATTTCCTGAAATTCGTGGATGTTAAAAATGAAAATGTCTTTTATCCCGACGGGCTTGCGGAAGATCTTGCTAAAATGTGTGAGGATTATAGTGAGCAGATATTCGCTAAAGGCGGATTGGATCTGGCAATTACCGGAATCGGATCCAATGGGCATATCGCATTCAATGAACCTGGGGAAAAACTGATTGCCAGAACGCATGTGGTCGAGCTCGATGAAACGACAATTAAAAACAATGCCCGTTTCTTCGATGGAAACTTGGATTTGGTTCCCAGACAAGCCATTTCGATCGGTATGGAAGATATCATGAAGAGCAAACTTTTCTTAGTGGTTGCCAGTGGTAAACACAAAGCAGAACTTATCAAAAGAACATTTGAAAACACGGATATTGATCCGATGTGGCCGGTATCTTTCTTACGTTTGCACCCCAATTGCATCTTTATCATCGATGAAGATGCGGCATCCTTAACAGACTTTCAAATATTAAAGAAATACATGTAAAAAATCCCGATCGGGATTTCTTTTTAGTCAATCAGACTCAAATTTTCGGTTAGTTTTTCTGCGATATCGAGCAGCAGATCTTTATCCTTCAATCCGTCAATAAACCGCTGAGGGATCGAAGACAATCCGACTTGTGCACCGATCAACGCACCTGTCAACATTGCTCGCACCTGATTTTGACCTCCACCGTTGATCGCATGCAAAACACCGGATTCAAAATCAATATCAAATCGTGCAGCCAGATAATAAGCGGCCGGTAACATATGATAGATAGCACAGGGCATTCCGTATACCAAAGAAGCTTTCCAGGCGGGTTCAATGATGATCGAAGGATCTTTAGCGGCCATGGCCATATAAGAGGGTGAAAGCAAGGCATCCGGAGATGCGAACAGTCCGGCATTGGAAGGTGCAGGTTCTCCTTTTTTCGGTGCCTGAAGGTTTCCGGTTGTGACCGCATGAAAAGGGATTTCTTTTTTATGAACTTTTCTCATCAGCTTGCCGCTAAGGTTCTCATCCAGTTTGTGCCCACGGATCAACATCGCCAATACTAAATTGTAGGCCACCGATAATGAACCTACGATATCATCAGCCTGCGTCAACGCCGTGTTTGAAGCAACGATGTGACTTAGTTTATTCAAATCAGCGGCAAAATATATGGCCATGGGGATATTTCGCTCAAGTGACTCGGTCGTGTCACTGTTACTTGCGACTTGACTCCAAGGTAAATCCTCGATGATCCGCTTTTGATATAAGTGTCGCATGACCTGGCTTGTATAACCGCCTTTGCCACCCATCGGCGTTCCGTCGAGATGAGGCAGGATTTCTTTATCGATCATTTCTTCAAACGTATTCTGATCATATCCTTTTTGTCTAATCAAATATTCGGCCATCTTTTGAATGATCCATCCTTGCTGAGAAAGTTCCCCTGGTTTTAGTCCGGCATGGTATCGATCCGGTTGAGGGTTTGTGTAATCATCAATCCATTCACCGTATTTTTCTTTTAATTCATTCAAATCATAGAACCAATGAGGCCCAACTCCTAATGCTTCACCGATCAAAGCACCGATGAACGCTCCTTGAGCTCTGTCTTTAATATTTGTCATGGTAAGTCTCCTTTGTTTAAATGTACGACAACCAAATGTTTCCATCAAGTGATATGAATATTGCTAATTAGACTGGATCGGCTGTTGACATATATCTAAATCATAGATGGAATTTATAATTAATGATAAGATATCATTAAGAACTATATTAAGGATTGTCAAACAGAAAGAAGACGATACCAACGAAAACACAACGAAAAGCAAAGTTGATGACTCAAGTGCTGGATCTTTTTAGTCATCACTTCACATTCCTTATTATTACTGTAAGTATCATCATTTCGTTTGGCGTACTAGTCATAGTGCCATTATTTACTTATGGTTTTGAAATAGCTCTATCAACCTCCGGGTTAAGTTATCTGTCGCTGTCAAATCTGCTTCGCTTTGTGATAAATCCGATTTCGCTGCTCTTTATATTTTTTGTCCTCTTGATTCTCAGTATTTTCATCGTATTTACAGACAATTTTCTTAAAGAATTTTTCTACTACAGATATCACCACCTCAACCTAAAGAAATCAAGTTTGATCCTCTCTAGTTTGAAACTCACTTTTCAATCATTTGCCACTCTGCGAATTAAATATATAATGTCTGTCTGGATATTGATGGTATCCTTTAACTTGCCTTTTTTGATTTTTACTACCCGATATGATCCGATGATGCGATACATCGCATCATCTAGTTCGCAAATTTTGATTTGGCTTATTATATTCGGAATATACACTTTATGCATTATGGTAGTGAACCGAAACGATTGGAAGATCTTAAGAAAGCATTTGATTTGGAATATAAACCAAGGCTTGTTATTGCTTTTTATGTACATCATAACCTTAATTATCGCAATACTAATGGTTTCATTTCTTATCCCTCAAATGATAGCTGTTGCCGCATTTATGTCGGCATTAGATCGGATAAATCAGGGATTTACCGTCTTTCTGTTTATCGTAAGTACACTTTTTCACTATGCAGTCTATATGGTTTTCTCTTCATCTACTTTGATTAAAGATGAAGCAGAAATTACCGAACAATTTGTCATTAAAAAGGAAAGCTTTTTCCGCTCGCCGATACACAAGTTAATGCTGGTAATGCTTCTTGTTTTGTTTGTATTTGATATTTATCTTTATCTTGGTATCATCCGTAATGGCTCAATGCTTCAAACGGTTCAATTTGATCAAATCACCATAACTTCTCATCGCGGTTATTCGTACAGTTACCCGGAAAACACGCTTGTTGCTATTCAACGAGCTATCGAAGTATATACAGATTATGTTGAAGTGGACGTTCGCATCACCCAAGACAATGAGTTTGTATTATTGCATGATGACAATCTGATGCGCACCACAGGACTGAATAAGTCGGTTAGAAGTCTTCCGCTACAAACAATACAAAGTTTAGATGCGGGGAAATGGCTAAATCCGAAATTTGCGGGAACGAGAATCCCGACGTTAAGAGAAACTCTTGAATTTACAAAAGGGAAGGTAGGCGTCAATCTTGACCTCAAACTAACTGAGAGTCAATCGTATGTAATTCCGGATTTAGTCGCAATCATTGATGAGTTTGAAATGCAGTATCAGGTCTTGCTTACATCCACTTGCCTGACTTGTCTGGAAATGGTGAAAGAGATTAATCCAAACATACAAACGGGCTATATCACATATCGTATAACACCGGTCTTACTGGCAAATCCTTCGATCGATGTCATCAGCATGAAGTCATCCTTTGTAACACAATCCATTGTAAGTCAAGTACATGGTGCCAATAAAAAAATCCTTGTGTGGACTGTCAACTCCAGATCAGAGATTGAGCGCATGAGTCGTTTAGGGGTGAATAACATCATCACTGATCGCCCGTTTTACGCAAAGGAAGTTATTTTCAAATTGACCGCAGACCGATTCATTGTGACTTTACTAAAAGTCATCTTGAACTCTTAGGGGAATATCGGTGGCGCTTATAGTCATTACCGACAACTTCGTCGTAGTTACAATGAAGACCGCTTTTCAGCGATCTTTATTGCACAATAATTGCATATCAGTAACACAGACATTCATGATTATTGAATTTTCTTCTCATACAATCTATACTTGAATCACGTTCAGTGAAGAAAACATTTTTGTCATCAGAGAGCAAGTATAGGTATAGAATCTTTAAAAATGCGCAACATACTCTAACAAAGATATCAAAAGGGGAAGTATTTATGAGTAAATATAAGTTTATAAAAAAAGTGGAAGAGATGATAAAAACAGAAGATATAGCAACATTGAGGTTGATCGGCCCACTTCTCAGATATGTGCCAGGAAAATTCCAAGCCAAAGCAATGGAGAATTCAAGTAAGGATAATCCATACTTAGGTTTTGTTGTGGAACCATACAGTACTTTTCTGTTTTATGAGTTAATTGATTTGGATTGGGCTAGAAGATTGATCCCCGATGGGTTTGAGTTAGAGAAAACTAAGGTTTTTAGCGATGGACAACCCAAATACTACATAGCTTTTGCATCTTTTAATGTGAAGACATCCGCCTTTGCCGGCACCAGATTGGAAGTTAATATAATTGCCAGAAGTAAGAAAACAGGGCTAATCAGCTGGATCATTGTCGATTATGATACCAATACCCTGAGTCATGATGCTCTTAAGGGAGTTATAGACAGTACGACTAAGCAAGCGGTATTTACCACCGATTATGAAGGCAATATCATCGTGGATATATCCAATTCTGAGAAAAACAGAGCATTGATTTTTGATTTGGACAGTAATGGTGCTGAATATAAAACGGTTGAAAAAAGTTTCTGGCTTGAGGGGAATTTATCCGTAGGATATGGCAGAGAAATATCAAAAAACTCTCCCGCTGCTTTTGCGATGAAGTTTGACCCGAGGGAAGTTGAGAAAGCCTGCAGGGTAGATGTGAATAAGATTAATTCAATTGAGAATACCTGGTATCCGTGATTGTTTAACAATCAAGTAGATGAAGCTTTGTATTTTCCATTTGCTCAGCACTATTTGTCAGATAGCCCGGGTAATTACAGCGAGCATGATCATGTGGATGAAATGATTGAGGAATATCGAAATCTTGATTTGGATAATATACCTCCTTACTCTGTAGAATCTCTGAGAAAAATGATGAAAATGGGTTTAGTAAGCAACTCAATCGTTATAACAATACTACTGTTAATCATACTGGTATTGTTGATAAATTGAGCAACTTAGAGGTTAATGCATTTTAGCTGAATAATTTGATATAGAACAAAAGATGAACCAAAGGTTCATTTTTTTGAGTTAGAAAATACGATTTTACATATGATGTCTGAAATGATGCGTTTGCAGGGCGTTCATAATGATTCAAATACAGATTCGATAAAGCATGGCATCGGATAAATTTCTCTAATCGTGTCACCGAAATGCATGAATTAAACGATTTTATGAAATCGTTCACTAGTTCATATCGGTTGACCTTTCACAAGTCAAAGCATAGGATAGAGATGAGGAGTGAGATAAATGCGCTATTTGATCAACAAATCAACAAATCCTTATTTCAATTTGGCATTGGACGAATATGCATTGAAGCACATAAACCTTGATGAAGATTTCTTCTTTTTGTGGCGAAATGAACCTTCGGTCATCATTGGCAAAAACCAAAACACGGTAGAAGAGATAAATCAGGCGTTTGTTGATAAGAATAGTATAAAAGTCGCTCGACGAGTTTCCGGAGGGGGAGCTGTTTATCATGATTTAGGTAATTTAAACTTTACTTTTATCATCAACGTTGATGATCCAGGTGAAGTTAATTATAAAAAGTATGTTCAGCCGGTCATTGATGCTCTACAGGAAATGGGTGTCAAAGCAGAGGCTTCTGGCCGAAACGATATTCTGATTAACGGTTTAAAAATCTCAGGAAATGCTCAACGCATGGCCAATAAAAAGCTGATGCACCATGGAACATTGCTTTATGACGTAAATATTGAAGATTTGGTACAAGCATTGCATGTCACTCCAGATAAATATATATCGAAAGGTGTAAAGTCGGTTCGCTCTAGAGTTACTAATATCAAGGAGCATCTACCCGACAGTACCGATATATTCGATTTTTGGAACTCATTGCATTTTTTTCTTTCCAACAAAGGCAAAGACAAAGAAATCGTATTGAGTGAGAAAGAAATAGCGAAGATCGAGTTTGAAGCAGTGAACCGATTTGCGACATGGGATTGGATCTATGGCAAATCCCCAGAGTTTAACTTTGTGAATAAGAAACGCTTTAAAGGCGGTAACCTTGAGATTAAAGCAGATGTCAGACATGGACATATTCAGTCCATTCATTTTAGCGGAGATTACTTGGGTTTAAATGATGTAAATGTTATTGAAGAAAGATTAAGAAATGTGCGTTTCCTTCGGGTAGATGTCGAACATATATTAAGTGATTATGATTTGAGCATGTATTTTAACGATATTTCCAAAGAAGAATTTTTATCATTGATGTTTGATTAGAATCAGTTAAATACAAAATGATTTGAAGTTAAAGACTTTACAGAAAGGAACAGGTATTAGACATGACAGATGAAAAGAATAATATAATAATCGATTTTGCTGCTCATCTTCAATCCGTTGAAGAGAACTATAAGATGATTCAGATCCTAGATGAAAATGGGAAAATCGTTAACAGTGATTTATTGCCAGATTTAAGTGATGAGCAATTGGTCCAATTGTTTAAAGATATGTTGTGGTCACGAGCTTTAAATGATCGTTGTACAATATTATCCCGTCAAGGACGTTTAGGGTTTTTCGGACCGACTGCCGGACAAGAGGCCAGTCAATTAGCTAGTTACCTTGCATTTGAAAAGAATGATTTCTTGCTTCCCGGATATCGTGATTTCCCTCAATTAGTAAAGCATGGATTACCGCTTCACAAAGCTTTCCTATGGAGCAGAGGTCATGTTGAAGGGGGTCAATTCCCTGAAAATCTAAATGCCATTCTTCCTCAAGTCATTATTGGAGCTCAAATTACTCAGGCTGCCGGTGTGGGTCTTGGTATAAAAAAACGAGGTAAGAAACAAGTGGTCTTTACTTATACGGGAGATGGCGGTTCTTCTCAAGGGGACTTCTATGAAGGAATGAACTTTGCGGGAGCATTCAAAGCGCCGGTTGTATTCTTCGTTCAAAACAACCAATATGCAATTTCTACACACTGGCGCAAGCAAACTGCCGCAAACACATTAGCTCAAAAAGCTGCCGCTGCAGGTATTCCGGGAGTTCTGGTGGATGGAATGGATCCGCTGGCTGTCTATGCCGTATCTAAGGCAGCTAGAGATTATGCGCTTGCCGGAAACGGTCCAGTCTTAATCGAAACGTATACTTCCCGGTTTCAACCTCACTCCTTGTCCGGTGACGATCCGAAATTATATCGTGATGAAGCCAGTTTTGCTGAGTGGGAAGCAAAAGATCCTTTAATTCGTACACGAATTTATCTGACTGAAAAAGGGCTTTGGGATAAGGACCAAGAAGAAGATCTTATTAAGCAGTTTGATAAAGACATCCTGGAAGAAGTTAAAATAGCAGATAACGCACCGAAGCAAAAAGTTTCTCAGTTTTTGGAGTTAATGTTTGAAAAGCCGACTCAGATACTGAAAGAGCAAATCGAGTATTATAAAAATAAGGAAGGTGATTGATCATGGCACAGTTAACAATGATTCAAGCAATTACCAATGCACTGGATAATGCCCTTGAAAAAGATGAAAACACGATGATCTTTGGCCAAGATGTCGGTTTAACCGGTGGAGTTTTTAGAGCAACACAAGGTTTACAAGCCAAATATGGTGAAGAACGTGTGTTTGACACACCATTAGCAGAATCCGGAATCGGAGGTTTGGCGGTCGGCTTGGCATTTGAAAACTTCCGGCCGATACCTGAGATTCAGTTTTTTGGTTTTGTTTTTGAAACGATGGATGCCATTGTTGATCAAATGGCACGTACACGTTATCGCACCGGAGGTACTCGTACGATGCCAATCACCATTCGCTCACCTTTTGGTGGCGGTGTTCATGCCCCGGAATCTCATTCGGATAGTCTTGAGGGTTTGATGGCTCAAACTCCAGGTATAAAAGTAGTGATTCCAAGCAATCCGTACGACGCAAAAGGATTATTATTAGCTTCCATTGAAGACAATGATCCTGTCATATTTTTGGAACACATGAAAATATATCGTATGTCCAAAGAGGAAGTGCCGGAAGAGTACTACACGGTTCCCCTTGGAAAAGCGAAAGTAGTTTTTGAAGGAACAGATGTAAGTGTCGTCACATATGGATACATGGTCCATGAAGCTGTGAAAGCAGCAAAACTACTTCAAGAGGAAGGTGTTTCGGTTGAAGTCATTGATTTAAGGACTGTATCACCGATCGATGTTGAGACAATCATTGTTTCGGTTGAAAAGACCGGTCGATTGGTGGTCGTTCAAGAAGCACAACGTCAAGCGGGAGTTGGTGCAGCAATCATGGCTGAAATAGCAGAACGCAAACGTGCGATTTTGGCATTGAAATCACCCATCGGTCGCGTAAGTGCTCCCGATAGCATTTATCCTTTTATGTTAGCAGAAAATGACTGGCTACCTGATGCACAAAAGATCATAGACAAAGTAAAAGAAGTTATCCACTTCGATTAAGGAGGTAGAATCATGGCTTATGAAGAAAAACCAGGTAATAGAGACCTTATGGAAATAAAGGAAGGCACATCTGAAAGTTCAACCTTTATTGTTCGCTTACCAAAAGTTGGAGAGGGGATTACCGAAGGAAAACTTGTCACATGGCTTGTGTCTGTTGGAGATGCAGTGACTGAGGATGAAGCCATTGTTGAAGTGCAAAATGATAAATTGTTGCAGGAAGTACCTTCACCGGTTACCGGTGTTCTTTCGAAAATCTTAGTTGAAGCAGGAAACACAGCTCAAGTTGATGAAGCGATTGCTGAAATTAAGATTAATAATCATGTTTCTTCTAAAGAAGAACCCGTTGCTTCAAAAGAAGAAGTTGCGCTCGATACAAAAAAAGGGAAACAAGTCCAACCATCAAAACTACAATCCAATCAGTCTGTTGTCGCTGGAAGAGTATTGGCTATGCCATCGGTTCGCCAATATGCACGAGATAAAGGTGTTGAAATATCAGATATTACGGGAAGTGGAAAGCATGGTCATATAACCATAGAGGACATTGATGCATTCATAGCTGTTTCAGTTAAAGAAACGAAGAAAATCAGTACAACCAAACAAACGACACAAGAGGTATACGCAATTGCCGAAACTACCGACACGACTCGCGAAAAAATGTCTGTAACAAGACGTGCGATTTCAAAAGCGATGATTAATTCACAACGACATGCTTCTCATGTATCGATTTTTGATGAGGTTGAAGTATCAAGATTAATAGCACATCGCAATCGCTTCAAAGAGGTTGCCGCAGATCAAGACATCAAACTGACCTATCTGGCTTACATGTCGAAGGCCGTAATTGCTGTATTGCGTAAGTATCCCATACTTAATGCAAGTGTTGATGAAGCCAGTGATGAAATCGTTTATAAGAAATATTTCAACTTAGGAATAGCCGTCGATACCCAACGCGGACTATATGTGCCAAACATTAAGAATGCTGATAGAAAAGGTATTTTCACGATTGCTAAGGAAATCGTTGAGTTAGCCAATAAAGCCCATGAAGGCACATTAGAACCTGACGAAATGAAAAACGGGTCTACTACGATTACTAGTATCGGACCTATTGGAGGGAAGTGGTTCACACCGATCATTAACTTCCCTGAAGTTGCAATTTTCGGAATGGGTCGAATTGAAAAGAAACCGATTGTTCTTGAAGATGACATGCTAGCAGTAGGAAGTATTCTTCATTTATCCATGAGCTTTGATCATAGAATTGTTGATGGAGCGGTTGCTCAAAATGCAATGAATGAACTAAAACGATTCATGGAAGATCCAGAACTTCTCTTAATGGAAGGATGATGATGAAATGGTCGTTGGAAATTTTGCGAAAGAATTAGATTTAGTTGTTATTGGTTCTGGCCCAGGAGGTTATGTTGCCGCCATTCGTGCAGCACAACTGGGCAAAAAAGTTGCCATAATCGAAAGAGATGCTATCGGTGGTGCCTGTCTGAATGTCGGATGTATTCCATCCAAAGTGTTAATTCAGGCGGCTCATCATTTTGTGGATGTTAAATCTGAGAAATATGGAGTTGTTGCGAAAGAGGTTGTGTTTGACTTAGAAAAAACACAGCGATGGAAAAATGATGAAGTAATCAGCAAGTTGACAAAAGGTGTTGAGTCGCTTCTAAAAAAGAACAAGGTTGAAATTATCAGAGGATCAGCATTTTTCAATGAACCGCATCAGTTGCGGGTTGTGATTGGTGATGAAGCTCAATCGTATCAGTTTAAGGAAGCCATCATAGCGACCGGCAGTCGACCATTGGAAATAAGTGGTTTACCTTTTAAAGGTCGTGTCCTTGATTCGACCGGAGCTTTAGAACTGAAAATAATACCCAAGCATTTTGTTGTAATTGGAGGAGGTTACATTGGTTGTCAGATGGCGAGTGTTTTTGCAAACTTAGGATCAAAAGTTACTATTATTGAAGCAGCGGACAATCTTTTAATGGGCTTTGAAGATGATATGGTGGACTTGGTTAAAAAGCAATTTGCATTGAAACATGTGGATGTCATAACCAAAGCCAAAGCAAAAGTCGCAATAGAATCAGAGGATGGTGTCCATATAACGTATACAATAAACGGTAAGGAAAGTTCTGTTGATGCTGATATTGTTATGGTGAGTGTTGGTCGAGTTCCAAATACGGATGATTTAGGATTGCAAATAGCAGGAGTCGAAGTGGATCAACGAGGCTTTATTAAAGTAGACGAACAAGGACGCACATCCCAATCTCATATTTTTGCTATCGGAGATGTTACCCTAGGTCCTGCGTTAGCACACAAAGCGAGTTACGAAGCGAAGATCGCCGCAGCTGCTTTGGCTGGGCACAATGTTAAAATAGATTATGTTGCTATGCCAGCTGTGTGTTCCGCGGATCCAGAATTAGCAATTGTCGGGTTATCGAAGAAACAAGCAGAAGAAAAGGGCATTGAAGTGAATGTATCATTATTCCCGCTTGCAGCAAGCGGTTCAGCCATCTCGCTTGGTGAGACGGAAGGATTTGTTCGGATAATCACGGAAAAACATACAGGACTTATATTGGGAGGACAAGTTGCAGGTGTCGGAGCTGGTGCGATGATTGCAGAACTGGCACTTGCAATCGAAACAAGAATGAATGTAGAAGATATAGCTTTAACGATTCACGCTCACCCAACCATGTCTGAGGCAGTCTTGGATGCAGCTGATTTTGCCCTTGGATTGCCGATTCATATCTGATTTTCGAGTACAAATCATGATGTATAAATAAGCTATATTTGTAGGATGCTCTCAATAAGACAATAATTGAGGGATAATACCACAAAACGAATCCAAATCATAGACTGCGCTCAGCATTGTACTAGGCGCAGTTTTTTTAATGTAATCCAATCTCCTTATTTTCTCGATTCTGACGTAAGATTTTGCATTGGATATTTTTACAAGGTAGAATGACTAGAAAAAATTGGATGGTGTATAATTAACAAAGAAATCATCTGTTTGAGCTTGCTTAATTATTTTGCATAAGTACGTTATGTTAAACTAAAAAACACAAGCCAAATTTATTGGCATATTGTAAGGAGGAATTACTGTGAAAATTAATGATGGGATCATTAAGCATTATCTAAAGAATGTGTTCTTTATCAATGGTACAGCGTATGCCGGCAAATCCACAATGGCAGCTCTATTGGCCAGTAAGCACAATATGATTCTGTGTGGTGAGAATTACCATACTAAAACAACAAGCATCCTTGCTTATCCTGAGCAATATCCGAATCTATGTTATTTTCATACTATGAAAGACTGGCAGGAGTTTGTTAACAGAACTCCTGAAGAGTATTCAGCATGGATCGAAGGGACGACAAATGAGTTGGTCGAATTTGAGATTGCGGAGTTGATTCACATTTCAAAAGACCGAAAAGTAATCGTTGATACGAACATTCCCATTGAGATCCTGAAACGTATCGCTGATCATCATCAAGTTGCGATTTTGCTATCTCCCCAATCCATGTCTGTCGATCGTTTCTTCGACAGAAAAGATCCAGACAAGCAGTTTTTGCTTTCGCAGATTCAAAAAGCGGAAAATCCCGAGAAGACCATGGAGAATTTCCGCAAATGCATTGCTAAGATCAACAGCAAAGAAAACTATGACATGTTTTTAAACAGTGGTTTTTTCACCATCATCAGATAACAAGATGATGTCGATACTCGGCTAGAAACATTGGCTAAGTTGGAGGAGCATTTCGGTCTGATTCGCTGATACCATGCACCTTCTGTTGATATACTTTAATAATAGATAATCACAAAAAAAGCGCTTTTTAGCACTTATTTGAAACTTTTAAATTTAAATAATAAGAATGGTGCCCGAGGACGGACTCGAACCGTCACAATATCACTATTGGTGGATTTTGAGTCCACTGCGTCTACCAATTTCACCACTCGGGCATTGCTTTATTATTTTAACCAACAATAGGCAAATAGTCAATGTATAAAACGAAAAAATATAAGAATTCTTTATGCTTCACTACATTTGTGCATCGATGTCAAACATGGTGGACAAATCGCAGAATTTTGTTATAATAGTACTTGCGCTGGAGGATTGGCCGAGCGGTTTAAGGCACCATCTTGGAAAGGTGGCGAAGTGCAAGCTTCCGTGAGTTCGAATCTCATGTCCTCCGCCAGTTGTAAATACGACCCACTGAGTAGTGGGTTTTTTCTTGCAGTTGACTCAATAATTTACTGAATATTCATCATTCATCATGAGATTGAAAGTTGATAGGGAAATAGAAAAAATCCTAAACATTGATATTGGTGGAGGAAGATCATGCTTTCCAGCGTATCATATAATGCATATCCAATGATGAAAATTGTATGAATTTGACAAAGCAATGACAATTCTTGCCAAAATAGCGCTATAATGATGACAGATATATTATAAGTGTGAGTACTGGCACCTGTTTACTGTTGGTATGCTATTGGATTTTGGGTATCAATGGATATAAGGAGAACTGTATGCAAAGGAAGTTTAGACAAAAATTGATATTTACCGCGTTTATCGCAACTTGTTTTGTCGCCTTATCTGTTTTCAGCGTCATATTTTTGCCAAACCGGCTGCACAGTGAAATAACCATCGAAGCCGGAGATTTTACATCACTGAGTGAAGAGCAATTCATCAAAACCAAAGATCAAGGGGAGTTCACCGAAGATATAAATGATATCGATCTTTCTGTGCCGGGCGAGTATATCGTCAGAGTAGAAATCGGATTTATGACCTACCGCTCAACGTTAAAAATCATTGACACTCAAAAACCCATCGTCACGCTTCGACAACTCATCTCTCCTTTAGGTAAAGAAATTGATCCGAAAGATTTCGTGCTTACATCCACAGACAACACGGAGTTGCATTATGAATTTATAGAAGCACCCGATCCCAATACAATCGGCATACAACAGGTCAGTATTCAAATATCCGATTTGGGTAATAATAAAATCATAGAAACATCAACGGTCTTCATCACACAGGTCAAAGACAAAGTTACGATTGAAGCCGGAACTCCGGCACCGACGATCGATGATTTTCTTATGGAAGAAAGAACGAATGAGACCTTTATAACTAAAATCGATTCATTGAAACTGGTCGTAGGTGTTTATCCGATCGAAATTCAAATCGGCGATCGCATCCTTGTATCCCGATTGGAAGTCATCGATACGATCGCACCAACGGCAACGGTTGTTGAACTGAAAGCATTTGTGTCCGACACCATACCGGCATCGAAATTCGTCAAAAACATCGTCGATGCATCCAAGGTTACCGTAAGTTATAAAGAGAACATCGATATCACGGCAGAAGAAGGTACTTTTGAACCCGTCATCCTGCTTACGGATGCCGGTAACAATGTGACGGAACTTATCGGAAAAATCGTGGTAATCAAAGATACAGAACCACCTGTGTTCAGTGGATCAGGACTAAGAAACAGAACAGTCTACATTGGAGAAAGTTTTAATGTGCGGACACAAGTATATGCGGTCGATAATCGCGACGGCAATGTGTCCATATCCGTCAGCGGCAGTGTTGATTTCAGTAAAGTTGGGACTTACCCCATTACATTTACTGCCAAAGACAAAGCAGGGAATTCATCTACGGAAAAAATCACGGTTACAGTCATCACCCATCCGCCATTTGTTCCGAAGGGGGATACAGGAAATAGTGAATTAAACGCGCTTGTTGACAAACTGTTTTCTAAAATGTTGCATGGAGACATGTCGACGTATCAAGTCACCAAGGCAATTTATGACTTTGGTCGAACGATACATTACCAAGCCGGACCATGGGCTTCAGAATGGACAGAGCGAGCCATTTGGACGATCACCAACCGCGTTGGAAATTGTTATGGACGCATGTATGCCATGGAAGCTATGTATGTCCGCGCCGGCATCGCAAATCGCGAGAGAATCAAATACAATGGTGAACATTCCTGGAATCAGGTCGATATTGGCAAAGGCTGGCAAAATATTGATATCGGATATCCGGACGTATTTTTAGTTTCAGACAGTTACCTGTTTAACAAAGCCATAAACTCATCCACGATTTTGGACGATAACTGGTTTACCGAAACACCGGTTTACGGTACTGTCATAGTTCAACATATCGATGACACCTCAGGTACATTGATTACATCCAATGGTACGATCAGTGGAATCGTTGGTGTCAAATACTCAACTAACAGTGTCTCGGTAAGTGGATATTCATTTGTTTCAAAAACGAGCAATTTCAGTGGAGTATTCACCGAGGCGACGATTACGGTCGTTTACCGGTACAAGGAAACCGATTAGAAAATGAAAGGGAGACATATGAAAAGAATTCTTATAGCTTTTATGATCATGGTGATGATAGCAGGTTGTACTCAAAATCCTGAACCTACACAAAACTATACTTTTCAAATCAAAGGACTTGAAATAACCATGGGAGAAACCGCGATTGATTTCTTGGTCAAAACCGGCAATCCACTCAATCAGTATTCCGCACCATCATGCGCATTCGACGGGGATGATACGGTATACGATTTCGGCAGTTATCAAATCACGACATACGTAAAAAACGGTAAGGAAATATTTACCGGAGTCTACTTGCTTGATGATTCCGTTTCGACCAAAGAGGGTGTTAAAATCGGTTCACCGCTTTCAAAAATGCTTAGTACTTATGGGGATGATTATCAAGAGAATTACGGTGCATACACTTACTCCCTCGGACTTACGGATTTGTCTTTCGTCGTTATCAATGATGTGATCACCTCAATATCTTATTTGCATAAAGTCGATTAGCGTCTTCAGGAGGACTTATGGTATTTAGCTCTCCCGTTTTTATATTCATATTTCTACCGATCGTATATCTGGCCAATCTGATAATACCCAAACGTTTCAGTAATGGCTTTTTACTGTTTTTTTCGTTGATATTTTATGCATGGGGTGAACCGCTCTATGTTTTTTTAATGATCTTTTCTGCATTTGTTAATTATGTTTTGACGTTGTGGATAGCTAAAGAGACAAATTGGCGTAAAATCGTTCTGATTGGTTCAATCATATTCAATCTTAGTATCATCGGTGTGTTTAAGTATGCGGACTTTCTGATTTTATCGGTCAATAGTCTGTTTAGTACTACACTGCCATTGCTTAATCTGCCACTGCCCATCGGTATTTCATTTTTCACTTTCCAAACGATGTCCTATGTATTTGATGTGTACAAAAAGGAAACGACAGTGCAAAGAAACTACTTTTCCCTGTTGTTTTACATCACATTCTTTCCACAGCTGATCGCAGGACCTATCGTACAGTATCACGACATCGCCAGCCAGATAGAATCGCGCACAGTGACGCTGGATAAGACAAGTGAAGGCCTTCGCCGCTTTGTTATCGGAATGTCCAAAAAAGTATTGCTTGCCAATGCTATGGCCATCATCGTTGACCGGTTGTATACCTTACCGAACTCACAAATATCGATTACCGTTGCATGGATTGCAGCTATCGCATATTTATTTCAAATATACTTCGACTTTTCCGGTTATTCAGATATGGCTATTGGTATGGGAAAAATGTTTGGATTTCATTTCAAAGAAAACTTCAATTATCCCTATATTGCTACGTCCATGCAAGACTTTTGGCGTCGCTGGCATATATCTTTATCCTCTTGGTTTCGGCTATATCTCTACATTCCCTTAGGAGGCAGTCGCAAAGGCAAGAGCCGGGCCATGTTTAACCGCATCATCGTATTCTTCCTCACCGGCCTTTGGCACGGCGCTTCCTGGACCTTTGTTATTTGGGGGTTATATCACGGAATATTTCTTCTTATGGAACAGACATTTCTGAAAGTTGAGCGCTGGCCGAATTTTGTCAGAAGAGCGTATATGTTACTGGTCGTGTTGATCGGATTCGTCATTTTCAGAGCAGAGAATTTCACTCAGGCACTAATATTCATAAAGGCACTGGTAACATTTTCCTTGCCGGGTGCAATGGCTTTGAAGGAGCTGATGATTTTGATAACGCCGTTGACGGTGGGACTATTTGTGATCAGTGCAATTGCATCGACCCCAATCATGAAAATAGTCAAACAAAAGACTCAATCAACTGTGACTTCGACTTTATCCTATGGCTTTACATTTGCTCTTTGGATCGCCTGTCTGCTTAGTCTTGCGGCAAACACGTATAATCCTTTTATATACTTCAGATTTTAGGAGGCAGGATGAAAAAATATCTCAAACTCACTTTCAGCATTTTGATCATCGGCACATCCCTGATACCGCTTTTGGCAACAGCTTTGGGACTTAATTCAATCAATTTGGATCGAAGTTCGCTATCCTCAATGCCGGCACTGATCAAAGACAATCGCATCAACACATCATTCACATCCGAGTTTGACGACTTTTTTACGGACCAGTTTTCCTTAAGGACTTTTTTGATATCCGCATATAACGAAATATATGCCAATATTTTCAAGCAAAGCGGCAATGACAAGGTCATCGTAGGCCAACAGGGATTTCTGTTTTTTGAGGAAACACTGGATGATTATCTGAAAGTCAATCAGCTAAGTCATAATGATTTGATGCGCTTCAATGAAATTTTGCGCATTCAAAGCAAGTTTCTTCAATCAAAAAACATTAGCGGATATTTAATGATCGTACCCAACAAAGCAACGATATATCCTGAGCACATGCCATCCTCATTCAAAGCCATCGGCGAAAGAAGTAATTTGGATCGCATTAGCGAAATGGACTTGAATATAAACACTATTGATTTGACATCTTTACTGATAAAACAAAAATCTGTTTATAAGGATGATTTGTATCACCGTCAGGACTCGCACTGGAACAACATCGGAGCAGCTTTTGGGTATTTGGAAATGATGAAATCACTAAACAAAGAGAGTCTGTCATTGTTAGATCTGGCTATGGAGAAAAAAGTTGATTGGCAAGGCGATTTGGCCAGGATGCTTTATCCATCCAAAATCACCCTTGAGCATCAGGTTTACTTTCAACTGCCAAATCAGTTTACCTTCACAAAAGCCATTCGAACCTTTGAGGATATTCAGATTGAATCCATCAACTCTGCCAAAGAAGGACGACTAATCATGTTTCGAGACTCATTTGCCAATGCATTGATCCCTTATATTTCCGAATCGTTTGCGCAAGTCAATTACGACCGCACATTTCCATATGATTTCAGGCGCATTAAAGAATTGCAATCAGATGCACTTGTCATGGAGATTGCTGAGCGAAATATTAACTGGTATCTGCAGGCAACCCCTATATTGGAAGTAGAAGGAGAAGAACAAACGATCGTTGCGTCTTCTTTAGTTTCATTGAAAATAACCGTGGAACAACAAAAAAAATCGGGTCTATTCTATTTGAATGCCCGATTTGATGATCAGAAATCAGCTGAGAAAATCATTGCTGTGAAGCTGATACATGAAGGTGCAACTTACGATGCCTTTCCGATATACCAGGACGATGATTTTGAAGATGATATCATAGAATATGGCTTTTCGATATACACCTTAAACGAACTTGATCTCAATTCACTTGAAATCTATGTATTTATGGATAATGCGTGGGTTAAAATAATCAATAAATAAAGCTATTCCGGATTTGTCAATTTGACACTTAAATCATAAACCTGCTTGCCCAAGGATCGATCCAATGCGTGCTTAGCGGGTTTTTCTTCAATGGTCAAATGAAAGAACTTGTCGCTTACACCTTCCATCTGTGCGTCCGCGACTAAGTAGTAAATCGCTTCCCCGGAAATCTTAGGATCTTTTAACATCGGTTGGATAAAAAACTTGGAAAAAGTCCGATACAGCCAGCCGTTGTTACTGCCGATATGTGTCTTGACATCCCCGGGATGCATGGCGTTGATTGTGACTCCAGAGTCTTTCAGATGATCAGCAATCTCCCACATAGTCAGAAGCTGTGCTGTTTTCGAAGCACCGTAACCCCGCAGTCCGGTATAATGACGTTTTTTCCAGTTTAAATCATGGATGTCCAATCCGTTAAAACGATGCCCCTCGGAGTTGATATGAAGAATTCGTGAGGGTGCACTTTGTATCATCCGATCGAGCAGTAACTGTGTAAAGTGAAAAGAGGCCAAATGATTTACAAAAAATACCGTTTCAAAACCTTCCGGTGTATAAGTGGCTTTGGTTGAATGCAATCCGGCACAGTTGATCAAAACATCGATTCTGGGGTAGCGTTCAAGAATTTCTGAGGCCGCACGGCGGATGTGACGCAACTCATTAAAATCCGCGACGACGATGTCTATGTGAGCCGGATGTTGCGATAACACAGCTTCTCTGACTTTTTTTGCCTTTTCATGATTCCTTGCGACCATAACGACCGTTGCTTCACCTTTTGCAAGTTGTTTGAGAGCTTCAAGACCGACTCCGGAAGTTGCTCCTGTTAATACGACAACTTTCCCTTTCATCGATGCATCACTCTTTTTTTGTTCAGCCTTCGCATTTCTTAAAAACATTAGCTCATCAGGCAGTTCGTACATTTTCATCGTAGCTCCTTATCCGAAATACTTAAACATCATCTTACGGTAAAATTTACCAAAGCGGGGAATACCATTAAATATGTCTCCCCACAAATCGTAGTAATCCCGTTGCTCGATGATCAATCCCTCATTATTGAGGGTCAACCGCGTACAACCGTATACCGGTGTACTAGGCGTTTTCTTAAATGACATCGTCATCTTCCATTCCATGGAAATAATATTCTCATTTTTCATCACATTCGACAAATCCATCGACAGTGACTCACATCGTTTTGTCAAACGGTTGCACATCGCTGTGAAGTCATCGATTCCTTCAATACGCTGGATGGAATCCTGGAAGACGATATTGGGATGATAATAGGGGAATATATGGGACCAGTCCGGTTTCCCGTTTTTGTTATAGGTTTTCGACCACAAACGAACAACAGACTCAACAGTTAACTCTTCTAGAGGCTCATTCACTTGCTCAATGACCGTATCTTGATTACTCAATGTCAGATCCGCCTTTCTTCTTTGAATTTGATTTTATCACATTTTTGATGATTGCATCAGCCGCAAGCTTTCCGGTAAGTATTGACACCGGAACGCCGGCAGGATTGAATGTCCATTGGCCGGCCTGCTTAATCGAATCGATCGGCGTAAGTACGGATTTGGCTAAGCGCGTGAACCGGTATTCGGTTGGGAAGGGGTTATTGGCAAAGGACCAACCGGTCAACGATCCCTGAGTGTTATGTGTTTTTCGGGCGATGGACAGCGGTGTCGATACGATCGTCTTACGAACATGCTTATTTAAGTCATCGATGGTAGCATTGGATAAATGCTTGATCATCAAAGAAGTGATGTAATGTTTGAAATCATCGTATAGATTCAACTCATCAAAGTGTTTGACCAACTGGTAATCAAACAGTAAAGAAACGATCAGCCCTGTCTGACCTTCGGGGGAAAGAGCAGGATCACGCAACACGGGGATTGAAACTTCAAGTGTGTTATATTCAACAAAATCGGATATCCAATCAAATAACCGGTCTTTATCTTCTATGAATTTTCCTTTTTGTTTGATATCTTCCAGTGAGATATCTGCAAGGCCCTCTATGCGCGGTGTATAAAAACAGTGAGGTCCAAAGATAGCCTCGAAATACTGAGGCGGTAAATCTGTAAGCATGTATACCGTCAAGACGGAATCAGCACCTGTTTTGTTCTCAAGAAGTTTGATATGCCGATTGATTTTTGATAAAAGCTTTGGTGAAGCAATATTTTTGCGATCAATCATATGATAAAGCCGGTTGGTATCGGCTGCCCATAACAATTGATCATAAGAATATACTTGCCCTTGGGCTGTAGTGATCTGCTTTCTTTCAACATCGATTCCATTGACCTCTTGATTTGTCTTGATCTTACCACCGTTGGACAGTATCAGAGATTTCAGTTGATCAACGATCGTTTGCGTCGAACCTTTGGGATAATGATATTGCATATACAGCGTGAAATAGGAAAGAGCGAAGAATGTCGGTGTCATTGAAAAGAAGTGTTGCGTAATGATAAATATGAGAGATTCATTGCTGGTGCGGGTTTTCAGAAAATCATTGATTGGATCAAGCATTTTTGACATTTTGCGAATATTGAAAGCAAATTTGAAAACCCACGGCAACAGCGTATGGGTCAAATAGTCCATCTCGTAAGGTTTGGGTAGAAACAGCGGATTTTCGATTCCATATAAAACATCCATCGTCTTCATGACATGTTTGATATCTGTCACAATGACATCGATATCCTTAACATTATCCGGATACAATTGCTTTAACATAGAACCATATTGCTCGATATCGGATTCTTCCGTCAGTGTGACCGACTGTGAACCGATAGTGATTTTAATGGGATTTGAAAGAAACTCAATTTCAATCCCGAGTTGTCGTAACATGGGAAAAACGATGCCCGAATCGATGATAC
The DNA here is from genome assembly GCA_002841605.1 of Firmicutes bacterium HGW-Firmicutes-10. Classification (GTDB taxonomy): domain Bacteria; phylum Bacillota_I; class Bacilli_A; order Erysipelotrichales; family Erysipelotrichaceae; genus UBA2227. The sequence continues at coordinate 35,570 of PHAF01000001.1, forward strand.
TGCGTGCACCTTTGTCCAGCACATGACCATCCACGTTAAAAGAACCCAGCAAACCGCCGATTTCCGCCTCTTTTTCCAAAAGCAATACATTGAGATTTTCTTTGCTTAGATATGCGGTAGCCGTTAGCCCGGCAATACCACTGCCAACTACGATGACATCAACATGGTTCATACTCTTTGACCTCCAAGATGATGTGAGAATATTCATGTTTTTATCATAACACAAAACATTATTTACAACATATTGAAAGAAACTTCTGATACGAAAAAACAATGGAATCAATGAATCAAGGGTTAAAAAAACCCGTATCAACGGGTTATAATTGAATCATTCGTTTAAGCCCAGTCTTTTTACAAGCGGGGTAAACCTCGGTATAAACCAGGCAATCATAGGACCAAACAAGAGCATACCAATGACCGTGCCTTCCCTGATAGGGATCGGGTTTTTAAAAGATATCGCGATTACGAGTGCACCAATGATCGAAAAGACATCGACCAGTTGACGGATCGTACCAAACTTCAATTTTGTTTTGGTTGATATGGCCATACACGCGGCTTCAAGGGGAAAACTTAGAAAGTTGATTGACATGATCAAGGCTACAGCCATGATGATAACAAGCAATGAACCTAAATAAATCAGCATGTTAATGATATAGCTGTCAATGATCACACCGCCCAACACTTCATAAAATACGATGTTAACGAAAAAGCCGAGCAGGATGGCCATAAATATCTGAAGGAAAGACAATAACTTAAAATCTTTCTTCAAAATGACCAATTGGACAAGCACGCAACTTAAATTCATCATCATTGAAAATGTACCGACTTTAATACCGATGACTGTAGAAGTTGCTTGACTGAAAGCATCCCAGGCACCGACACCGACTGCGGCTTTTAATCCCAGTGCCACACCGGTTGCTGCTACAACTATGAAAAAAGCGGTAAACAGACTTTTTTTGATAAACAACGACATTTTTTATCCCCATACTTTCTGCTTTTCAAATACATGTTTCAATATAACACAAATTTGCGATTGATTATAGTCGTTTGACATCAATCCCAAAATTTCATCTTTTGACTTTAGAGTCTTTTTGACTTAAGTCTAAACCAAAGTAAACTGCTTCACTGATCGGATTGTGATAGTAAGCAGCAATCTGACTGAATTCCAATTTGCGATACAGGTTCATCGCCGGAGTCATCGTTGATAAAGTATCCAGCAGAATCTCTTGATATCCGATTTGCCGGGCATCATCGATCACCTTCGAAGACAACTGCTGACCCAAACCAAGATGCCGGAATTTTTCGCGGATAAACAACCGCTTCAACTCACAACGTGTATCATCAAATCTGCGTAAACCAATGCATCCGGCAACTTCACTATCAACATAAGCGATATATAACCGGCCATCATCCAGTGCATACTTATCCGGCAAGTTCGCAAGTTCCTTTTCAAAGGCTTGAAACTGTAAATCAATGTCAAGAGAATCTGCGTATTCTCTAAAAAGAGTGCGGATAATGTCTAGTTTATCATAAGCATATTCTATGGTTATGTTCATGAGTCAGTCCTCGCTGTGATGAATCATATTTTACCATTGTTTCAAATGTCATACAAGCAAGCAGGCAGTTATCTTGAAGACAAGCAGAAAACACAGCAGAAAAAGATTTTAGCATCAAAAAAACGATTCAAAGAGCGAGGATTGCTATATAATAAAGACAGATAATGACGGTTGACCGTTGAGAAAGAGGGAAATGTATGGTCCTTCGAATCTATCCGCAGTTTTCCTTATGCGGACTCAATTGTGTCTTGTGTCCGCGCTACAATACCGAAGGCGCATCCCGTTGTCCGGGTTGCGGTGCAGATGGTTTCAGTGAATCACATCCGGTTTGTTCCATCATGTCATGCAATAAAAAGAAGGATAATGTTGCCTTCTGTTTTGAGTGTTCAAGTTATCCGTGCATACGATACCAAAATGATGAGAAAGATTCGTTTATCAGTTACATTAATCGATCCAAAGACATGGAGATGGCAAAAACAGATTTAGATGGCTATTTAGAGGTTCTTAATGAAAAAAGTCAAATGTTGAGATACTTGCTTGAAAATCATAATGATGGAAGAAGCAAAAACTTTTACTGTCTTGCGGTCAATTTACTGGAGGCAGAAGACTTGCGTGAAGCGTATCAAAGGATAAGGGAATCCACGGATACGGTCACAACGAGGAGTATCTTGACTCAAATCGCCAAAGAGCGTGGCATTTCAATATCCTTGAGGAAATAGAGGAGGGATCTTATGCAAGAAAGCCCATTTATGGAGTATCTGAAGAAAATTGGTTGCAGCGAGAATTCGATCAAATATTCAATCAAAGTAATATCTGAGTTTGAGTGTTATCTAAAAAAAGAACATCTGGATTTTGAATCGTTAAATCAAAGTGAAATCGAAAGATATCTGGACTATCTGATCGATCGTAACGAGGATGATCTTGACCGATTAATCGCACTGGCCCGCTACGGCCGACACCATCACCAAATGGCTTTGCTTACCGCGATGCTCGCTCTTTTGGATGGTGGTGAAGTCATGGGCAACTTTCATAAAGCACTAAAAGAACATTTAGGCGACGGGATAACAAACATGATTTTCGAAGGGATCGAACTGCCGTCTTGGGGAACGGATAACCGAAAAAAGGCTCGAATGATGCAAATCGTGATGGAACGATTAAAAAACAATGTTGATAAAGAAAAATGGCAGCCCATCCTGCTTCAATGCCTTCGGGATCTTCCCGATGCGATGTATTCAAAGCAAGTTCAGCTGTTTCATCAATGTAAAGACGTCGAAGAATATCTTGATAAAAGGAAAGAGCATTTTCTTGATGAGATGCGCAGATTGAATCAAAGCGGGCAACTTTATTTCGGTCAGCCCATCACCTATTCGGTATTGCAGTTTCTGGAGAATAACGATCTTATCAGCCGGGGGATCATCAAAGAAGGGAAACTTCACATCGTTAAGATACCCTATATGACCGATGATTGGTTGCATGCTCAAAGTGAAGAAGAAAAGCGATACTTATATTGTCATTGTCCATGGGCAAGGGAGTCGATTCAGTCAAACAGCGGGATAAAGATGGTTTCACCTGAGTTCTGTGCGTGCAGTGCAGGGTTTGTCAAAAAACCGTTTGAACTCATTTATAAACAAAAAATTGAAGTTGACATCCTACAGACCATTTTAAATGGAGATGATGTCTGTGAGTTTGCGATTCACTTACCAAAATAAAGACGAGGATTAAACCTCGTCCTTTTTATTCTTCATCATCTCTTAGAATGTATTGTATGACAAGCGATCCAGGGCCGCCATGGGTTATCATGGCCGGAGCCAACAATAGCGTTTCAATATCCGCATTATGAATTTTCTCTTTGATCTGTTCGATGGCCATAGTCACACTTTCCATACTGAAGGCATGAGCGATGTAAATCCGGTGTTTGTCATTGACGCCTCGCTTGATCAAATCATCCACGACTGCCTTGATAGCCGCATGTATGGTGCGGGCGACACCAAAACGTTCAATCCGCTGGCGGTCACTGGATTGCGCCATGATGGGTTTTAATTGAAGGAAACTGCCTAAAATTGCTGCCGCAGGAGTCAATCTTCCCGAACGTTTGAGAAATTCAAAATTAACAGGCATCACGTATGACTGCGTTTCCTTCAGACAGGCATTCAAACGATTAATGATCGTGGTTTTGTCATATTTCTCTTTGAGTCGCGCAGCCAGTTGTGTCAGATAGCGATTGACACCCGCAACCGACTGAGAGTCAAACACCGTGACATAATCAATGTCCATACTTTTTGCTACCCCGCTAGCCATATCAAAAGCAGAGCTTAATCCTCTACCGGTGGTGATATGCAGAGTATCGGTGTTTTCTTCTTCATAGGCGACCATGATATCGCCGGTTGAAGGTTGTGAGGTTTGCGGATGATGATCCTTAATCAACTCAATAAACTGACTGGAGTCAATATCCAAATAGTCTTTATAAGTCGTTTCACCAATCATGACTTGATTAGCCACCAGTCGAACATTTAGTGCGGCAGCTTCCTCTATGGATAAGTGACAGGTCGTGTCGGAAATGATTCTCATAACAACACCTCCTATATAACTATCGTATCACTAAAACACAGAAATAAAAGTAAATTAAAGAAAAAAGTCTGCCCAGGCAGACCTTTTATTGCTTATTGTGATTGATTCTCAAGCAGATTCATCAGCTGATCGACTTCTTGATCGCTAAGTTGACGCCATTCGCCTTTTTTAAGATTACCAAGCTGGAAATTCATGACGCGCATCCTTTTCAGACGGACTACATGATAACCCAAAGCAGAGCACATCCGACGTATCTGACGATTCAGTCCCTGATTGAGGACAATGATAAAAGTTGTGTCATTGACGATTTTTACCCGACAGGGTAAAGTCGTCGTCATCTCGCTTCGAACAGGATTGTAAATCTGTACTCCCGACTCCATTTTTTTCTTAAAGTCCGGTTTGATCGAAGAGGAAAGATGTACGATGTATTCTTTTTCATGTGCATTCTCAGCGCGCAAAATCTTATTGACAATACTGCCATCACTGGTAAGCAGAATCAATCCTTCACTGTCCTTATCCAATCGACCGATCGGAAATACCCGCACCGGATAGTTGATAGCTTCAATGATGTTGCCTTTGACATCCGCCTCACTTGTACAGGTGATTCCCACGGGTTTATAGTAAAGCAAGGTCACATGCTTTTCTTTGGACTTTATCTCAACACCATCGACCAAAACGACGTCTTTTTCATCGACTTTCATTCCGACGACTGCCAAAACACCGTTGACCGTAACCCGGCCATCGATGATCCACTGATCGGCATCCCGCCGTGAACAAAGACCGCTGGCACTAATGTAGTTATTTAATCGTTGCATAGATACCTCTTTCGATACTTGTACAGTATACATTAAAAACGATCAAAGTTAAGAAAAAATGCACGGTTGTGCATTTAGAAAGCTTCAGATATCGTTTTTCCTTGCATATGCAAAATCAGATAATCCGGTCCACCGGCCTTCGAATCCGTCCCACTCATGTTGAAACCGCCAAAAGGCTGATAACCGACGATCGCACCGGTACACTTACGATTGAAATACAGATTGCCGACATGGAATTCGTTACGGGCTTTCTCCAGATTCATCCGATTGTTTGAGATGACTGCACCCGTTAATCCATATTCAGTGTTATTCGCAACCTTCAACGCTTCATCAAAGTCCTTGACCTTACAGACAGCCAAAATCGGCCCAAAAATCTCTTCTTGCATCAAACGTGAATCCGATGCGACATCGACGTAAATCGTCGGGTCGATAAACCAGCCCTTCGATCCATCGGCTTTACCGCCAGTGACACAACGTCCTTCGGCCTCTCCGACTTCGAAGTAAGAAGTAATCTTATCAAAAGCATTTTTATCATTGACCGGACCCACGAAAGTATTTTTATCCTCAGGATTGCCAACTTTCATTGCCTTGGTTATTTCGACCATTTTACTTACGACTTCATCATAAACATCTTCCACGATAATTGCTCGTGAACAAGCACTGCACTTTTGACCGCTAAAGCCAAAGGCGGACTTGACG
>PHAF01000002.1 GCA_002841605.1 Firmicutes bacterium HGW-Firmicutes-10
TTCTAAATGAACTAGTCAAAAATGCATATAAGCATCAAGTTCGCTGTGTTGTCAGAAATACAACGGACACATCATTAATTGATGCGAGTGGATTAGATATCGAGAAAGTTGTTGGAGACGTTAACGATAATGAGTTTATAAATAATGTAACAAAGGGTGTTGACACTATCTTACACATTTACAACATTCATCAGTCACTCGTTATTTTGCGATCAGCCATTGAAAATAAAGTCAAACGTGTCATACTCGTACATACAACCGGGATATACTCAAATTTTAAACGTGCATCACAAGAATACAAAGACATAGAAGAAGAAGTGTATCAGATTGCATCAGATCCTAGGTGTTTAACAAAAGTTACTATACTGAGACCTACGATGATTTATGGGGATCTATGTGATAGCAATATTAGTAAGTTCATCAAAATCATTGATAAATTTAGAATTGTACCTGTTATAGATGGTGGTAAAAGTTTAGTTCAACCAGTTAATGCAAGAGATTTAGGTTTGGCATATTATGCAGTTCTTATGTCACCTGATAAAACCGATGGTAAATCCTATGATTTATCAGGCGAAAAACCTCTTAAGATGATTGAAGTTTTTCGGATGATAAGTGATAATCTTAATAAGAGAACGATTTTTATTAACGTTCCTCTTGGATTCGGGGTATTGTTAGCTAGATTAGTAAGAATATTCACTTTTGGAAAAGTCGACTATGTTGAAAAGGTTCAAAGAATGGGAGAGAATAGAAGTTATCCAAATGATGAAGCGAGAAGAGATTTTAATTTCAAACCTATGAGTTTTGAAGAGGGTATTCAAATTGAAGTGAAACAGTATATTTTAAAGTAACAAAGTTAAGAAAGTAGGATTGAGATTATGAAAATAGTAGTATTATCAAGTCATACTTCATCTCTTTTTTGGTTTCGTATGGATATGATGAAAGATTTTATAAAAAGTGGACATTCAGTTATTGCACTAGGACCAGAACCAGAAGAAAATTGGGCTTTTCGCTTTGAAAAAAGCGGAATTAAATATAAGCAGTTATTCGTCGAACGTAACGGAACGAATCCTTTAAGTGATTTGAAGACATATAGAGAGATTTATCGGTTTTTGAAAGAGGAGAAGCCAGATAAAGTTTTTGCGTATCAAGCAAAGACTGTGATTTATGGATGTCTTGCATCAAAGGCGAATAGAATATCTGAAGTTTACTCCTTAATTGCAGGTTTGGGTTCTGTTTTCCGAGGGGTTGGACTAAAGAATCAAATTATTAAGCAGATTATGAAGATACAATATCGAGCTGCATGTAAAGCCAGCAAAATGGTTTTCTTTCAAAATGTTGATGATAAAAATGAATTTGTTTCAAATGGCTTGGTTGATGAAGAAAAGACTAGGATTCTAAATGGTTCCGGAGTGAATCTTGAGAGGTTTACACCTGAACCTTTGCCAGATAAACCGGCATTTTTGTTTATTGGAAGATTGATTAAAGATAAAGGTGTTTTGGAATACATGCAAGCATGTAAGTTGATAAAATCTGAGTTTCCCGAAGTAAGATGCATGCTTGTTGGACCGTACGACAGTAACCCATCGGCATTGCGACCGGATGAGTTGAAGCCCTATTTAGATCAACAGGTTATTGAGTATTTTGGTGAGCAGATTGATGTTCGACCTTTTCTAAAACTATGCAGTACATTTGTTCTTCCTTCCTATCATGAAGGAACACCAAAGACAGTTCTTGAAGCCATGGCTACAGGCCGCTCCATTATTACCAGCGATGCACCTGGATGCAGAGAAACAGTTACGGATGGTTTGAATGGATATCTTGTTAAAACTAAAGATATTCAAGGATTGTATAAGAAAATGAAAGTTCTGATCGAGAATCCAGAACTTAATAAGTCAATGGCTGAGCAAAGCATTGTTCTTGCAAGAGATAAATATGATGTTGTTTTGGTCAATAAATCGATAATGGAGACTATGAAACTAACATAAAGGGGGAAATTGATATGAATTTATATGAGAAGATTAGAGATAGAGAAGAAAAGATCTCACTTATCGGATTAGGTTATGTTGGAATGCCAATCGCAGTTTCTTTTGCAAAAAAAGTGAATGTGATCGGTTTTGACATAAGCAAAGAGAAGATAGAGTTGTATAAACGAGGAATAGATCCAACGAAAGAGGTTGGGAATGAGATCATAAGAGATACGACTATTGAATTTACGTCTGATGAAAAAAGACTAAGAGAATCAAAATTCCACATTGTTGCTGTTCCAACGCCGGTCAATTCTGATCACACTCCGGATTTAAGACCTGTAGAGTCGGCCAGCAGGACAGTGGGTAGGAATTTAACTAGAGGTTCTATCGTAGTTTTTGAGTCGACGGTTTATCCAGGTGTTACGGAAGAGATTTGTATCCCAATTTTAGAAAAAGAATCGGGTATGATTTGTGGTAAAGATTTCAAAGTTGGATATTCACCGGAAAGAATCAATCCAGGGGATAAAGTGCATCGATTGGAAACGATTGTAAAGGTTGTATCAGGAATGGATGAGGAATCCTTAGATATTATTGCCCAAGTGTACGAACTGGTAGTTATTGCTGGAGTTTACAGAGCTGAATCGATAAAAGTTGCTGAAGCTGCAAAAGTGATTGAAAACTCTCAGAGAGATATTAATATTGCCTTTATGAATGAACTCTCCATCATATTCAACAAAATGGGGATTGACACAAATGCAGTTTTAAAGGCTGCAGGGACAAAGTGGAATTTCCTAAAGTTCACACCAGGGCTTGTAGGTGGTCATTGTATAGGGGTTGATCCATATTATTTAACTTACAAAGCAGAGCAATTGGGTTATCACTCACAAATTATTCTCTCTGGTCGAAAAATCAATGACGACATGGGAAGATATGTTGCAGAGAATCTTATCAAAAAACTTATCAAGGCAGATGTGTCAGTTAAGGATGCAAAAGTTGCTATCCTCGGATTTACATTTAAGGAGAACTGTCCGGATATAAGGAATACAAAGGTAATCGACATCATAAATGAGTTGAAGGAATACGGTATTCATCCGATAATTGCGGATCCCGAAGCAGATTCTGATGAGGCAGTTCATGAGTATGGTATTGAGTTTGAGACTATTGAAGAGATATTTGATATGGACGCCATTGTTATAGCAGTTGGACATGATCGATTTCTGAATCTTTCAGATAAAGATTTTGAAAGGATGTTTAAAAAAGCACCGAATGAAAATAAAGTTTTATTGGACATAAAGGGTTTATTTGACAGAAAAAAATACGAATCTTTGGGATACAGATACTGGAGATTGTAAGGAAAGGTAGTGTATATTATGGGATATGAAAATATTATGTTTGATAAAGATAGTGTATTTCTCGTTACAGGAGGAGCTGGTTTTATTGGCTCAAATTTGTGCGAAGCTCTGCTAGATAAAGGATATAAAGTCAAGTGTCTCGATGATTTATCGAACGGAAGTATTAACAACGTCGAAATATTTGCGAACAATCCAAACTATACTTTTATCAAAGGCGATATAAGGGATTTTGACACTTGTTTAAAGGCTTGTGATGGTGTTGATTATGTTCTGAATCAGGCAGCTTGGGGAAGTGTACCAAGAAGCATCGAAATGCCTCTGCTTTACGAAGAGATAAATATCAAAGGTACATTGAACATGATGGAAGCGGCTAGACAGAGCGGTGTAAAAAAGTTTGTTTATGCTTCCAGTTCTTCTGTATATGGTGATGAACCCAATCTTCCCAAGTCGGAAGGGAAGGAAGGAAATCTGTTATCACCATATGCATTGACCAAAATGGTGGATGAAGAATATGGGAGATTGTATAAAAAATTGTATAATCTCGATACATACGGACTTAGATACTTTAATGTATTTGGAAAAAGACAGAATCCAAATGGAGATTATGCAGCAGTCATTCCTAAGTTTATTAAGCAAATTCTAAATAATGAGCGGCCAGTGATCAATGGTGATGGAAAGCAAAGCCGAGATTTCACGTATATTGATAATGTTGTTGAAGCAAATCTTAGAGCTTGCAAGGCATCTTCAGAGTTTGCCGGTGAAGCATTTAACATTGCCTATGGAGGGAGGGAATTTTTGATTGATGTTTATAACTCCCTTTGTAAAGCCCTTGATAAGAATATCGAACCTGTTTTTGGTCCAGATAGGATGGGTGATATCAAGCACAGTAATGCAGATATCAGTAAAGCCAAGAATTGCTTAGGTTATGATCCGAGTTGGAGTTTTGAGAAGGGTATCATTGCTGCAATTGAATGGTATAGGGAGAATTTGTAATATGTCAGTCGTTGATATCCTCTATGTGGGCGGTTTTGAGATGCCAGACAAGAATGCTGCAGCTCACAGAGTTCTTAGTAACGGAAAGATTTTTAGGGAGTTGGGGTATAATGTAATTTTTATTGATGTTGATAAAAATCTGAGTTTCAATACGGATATCTTGAGTACATTTAAGAATGTTCAAGGTTTTGACTGTTGGTCAGTTCCGTATCCGAAAACTTATACTGATTGGATTAATTATTTGTCCAATATCGCTTCTATAAAAGTCATAGCAAGAAAATATAGCAATATTAAGTTTGTGATTGCATATAATTATCCTGCACTGGCCCTTAGAAATCTCAAGTTATTTTGCAAGAAGAACGATGTTAGGATCATTGCTGATTGCACAGAATGGTATAGTACAAAAGGTACGAATGTTGTTTTTAGAATCATCAAAGGCCTTGATTCATTTCTCAGAATGAGAGTCATTCAAAAACAATTGGATGGATTGATCGTCATTAGTAAATATTTGGAACAATATTATGCCGACTGTAAAAATGTAGTAAGGATACCTCCTTTAGTTGATATTAGTGAGCAAAAATGGAGATTTGATCTTTCTGAGCAATATGAAAATAAAGCTAAGCTTGATAAGATTCGTCTTATATATTCGGGAAACCCCGGGAAAAATAAAGACAAATTAAGCAATATTGTAGATTCTCTTTATACCCTTAACCGCTTCGATAATTATCTTATGGAAATCGTAGGAATCAGTAAGGATGATTTTTTAGTAAGTTATCCAGATTATAAAGAAAAGATTGAGATTCTGGGTTCAAAGATTAGCTTTGTAGGAAAAGTTTCTCATGAAGAGAGTTTGAAAAAACTTAAAAATGCGGACTATAGTATTTTTATTAGAGATAAAACAAGGGTTACAATGGCTGGGTTCCCAACGAAATTTGTTGAGAGCATCACTTGCTCCACATCTGTTATTACGAGTGATGTCAGTGATTTACGTGACTATTTATCTGATGATCTTAAAATGCACCTTATTGAAAATGATTCTGTGGCAAACATCACAAAGGTTTTAGAGAGTATTTTCTCTTCAGACAAGAGTGATGCAATGCAAAGAGGTAAGCAAAACAATGATTCATTTCACTTTATGAAGTATCAAGAATCGATGAGGAAATTACTGTCTGATAAGAGGGGTTAATAAAAATGGAGATAAATCATGTTTAAAGACAAGACATTATTAATTACTGGGGGAACCGGTTCTTTTGGAAATGCTGTCACAAAAAGATTTCTTGAAACAAACATTAAAGAAATACGCATATTTTCTCGTGACGAAAAGAAGCAAGACGATATGAGGAAATTGTATAATAATGATAAGTTGAAATTTTACATTGGAGATGTAAGGGATCTTTCCAGTGTTAAAAACGCAATGTTTGGAGTTGACTATATTTTCCATGCTGCTGCACTGAAGCAAGTTCCTTCATGTGAGTTCTTTCCTATTGAGGCAGTAAAAACAAATATATTAGGAACTGATAATGTTCTTACTGCTGCAATAGAAATGGGTGTGCGTAAAGTCATATGTCTTTCCACCGATAAAGCTGCATATCCGATAAATGCCATGGGCATTTCGAAAGCTATGATGGAGAAGGTTTTTGTTGCAAAGTCAAGGAATGTAGATCCTGAAGAAACACTGATTTGTGGAACACGCTATGGTAATGTAATGGCATCACGAGGTTCGGTTATTCCGCTGTTTATAGATCAGATTAAAAATGGTCAAACAATAACAGTTACTGATCCAAACATGACAAGATTTTTAATGAGTTTAGAGGAGGCGGTGGAACTTGTATTATTTGCATTCAAAAATGCGAATGCTGGTGATATTTTGGTTCAAAAGTCACCGGCTTCTACTATTGGAGAGTTAGCGCTAGCAGTTAAAGAACTTTTCAATGCGGATAATGAGATCAAAGTTATTGGTACTCGTCATGGAGAGAAATTATACGAGACTCTGCTGACGAGGGAAGAACACAGAATTGCTGTTGATATGGGAGGATTTTATAAAGTACCATCGGATAAAAGAGATTTGAATTATGACAAATACTTTGTTGATGGTGACCAAATGTTATCTTCAGAAGATGAATATAACTCACACAACACGGAAAGGCTTAGCAAAGCTCAAATCAAGAAAAGACTGCTCGAGCTTGAATATGTCAGGGAACAACTTAAATCTTGGAACAAATGACATGAAAATGTTTCCCTATAGCGTAAGACTAGTCTGGCTGAACGGTTCAATAGATTATGCCAGATTGCAATAGTATTCATGTGTAATATACGGTTGTGTTTTTACTTAATTGCTCTTAAGAACCGAAGAAGATCAAACTTTGCATAATGTGTCTGACAAGGGTTGAAGATAAACTATTTATACAAATATTGACAATAAGGTTGTTGAGGAGAAAATTGAAAGCGTAGGTTCATACAAATGACAAGATTCTATTTTATTGCTGTAAATTATAACAGTGCAGATTTCACAAAATATTATATCGAGAGCATCCTTGCACTAAAGAAAACCACGGAAGAACATATTGAAGTGGTTATTGTTGATAACGATTCAAACAGCAGCGATATGAGCAAGTTGGCATTATTGGAGGATGAAAACAATAATGTGAAAATTATTTGGTCACCAGATAATTTGGGGTATTTCAGAGGTCTAAACAGAGGAATAGAGAGCATAGAAAAAAATAATGATTCAATTTTTGTTGTCGGAAACAATGATTTGACATTTGATGAAGATTTTATACGTAACTTTTTAAAGATCAAGTACTCCGAAGATATTCTAGTAATTGCTCCGAATATCATCACAAAAGAAGGAAGACAGCAGAATCCTCATGTGGTTAAAGAGGTTTCTAAAACTGAAAAAATGAAAGTAGCTGTTTATTATTCAAATTACTATTTAGGTCAAGCTTTAAGACTGGTTAATCAAAAGATGAAACGATTGCGCAATAAACCGGTCCCATTAAAAAACAATTTTGGTCAAATGAAAATTAAAAGAGGTTTTGGGGCTTGTTATATTTTGACTCCCCACTTTTTTAAGCATTACGATAAACTTGATGATCGTGTTTTTATGTGGGGTGAGGAGGCACTATTATCGCATCAAGTGGAAAGCGTTGGTTGTGCAACATTATACGATCCTGAGATAAAAGTGATTCATCATGAAAGTGCTAGCGTACAGAGTATTCAGTCCAAAAAGAAGTACTATATAACCAAGGAGTCTTACAAGATTTACAAGAAATATTTGTAAATTTGATGGTTGATATCACATATCAAAGGTAAAATTGATATGAGACTCATATCTTGTTAGCAGTTGTTTTGTTGTTATAAGGGGAGGTGTTTCAAATTCTAGTATACTTATTATATATATTACTTATCTTGGGAGGATTTTTGGCAAGGAAATCAAAATTATTTTCTTTGTATATTTTTATTTTCTTCGTAATCATATTCGGTCTGAATAATCACCATCTTGGATATTCGGATTACTATAATATGGACTTTGAGAATTACTATACGGCATACTTGAGCAGTGCCAATCAAATAAGCCCAAGGAATATGGAAATAGGATTTAAGATAGTGATGTATATTAGTAATTTATTGGGATTGAGCTTAAACTCATTTCGATTCATTATCGGGTTATTCGGATTTAGTTTGATTTTCATCACAATAAAAAAGTATTCTAGTTATCCAAATTATGTGTTATCGCTGTATCTGATATATCCCTTTATTAACGATGTTATTCAAATAAGAAACTTCATTGCTGCATCGATCGTTATTTTCTCAATAAGGTATCTTTTAGAAGATAAAAAGGGAAATCTGTTGAAATATGCTTTATTTGTATTTCTTGCAAGCCTTTTCCATATATCAAGCTTATTTTATCTTGTCCTGATTCTAGTGAAGTATCTTAAAACGAGACATTTTTTAAATCTTATCCTAATTGTTCTGCCAACCCTGATCATATTGGCATATACATCATTTTATCCGTTTTTAGTAAGCAGAATCACGAGCAATCAGAAAGTACTTATGTATTTATCTAGAAGAACGACTTGGGGATTAATTATCGTATACGGTACTATATTTATGATGTTTGGCGTACACTACATTTTAAACAGGGAAGCTAAGAAGAGTTTGATTGGCGAGAATAAGCTAAGGCCCGGAATAGATGAAGGATCTTTGGTAGATAAAATGACTTTCTATGATATCCTGTTAAGAATTAATACCTTGATATTGCTTCTGTCACTGCCGTTGTTGATATATGACTTTAACTATATTCGATTATACAGGAACATTTTGCCTCTAAATTACATTGTTTATGTGGATGCGATTATGTATAGACGAATTCCGGCTATGTCACATAAGTATTTTATATTGATTTTTATCTCTTTGAGTATCTTGTTTGTCATGTTTTATGGTTTAAATGCTTCCGAACAAATTTTTCCGGTTTTTAATGATAACATGTTATGGGGTTCTTGATATACACTGATAAATAAATGAAAGGAAACATTACTATGAAAGGTATTATACTAGCAGGAGGGTCTGGTACCAGATTATATCCGCTTACCATGGTCACAAGTAAACAATTACTACCTATTTATGACAAACCCATGATTTATTACCCGCTATCAGTACTTATGCTTGCTGGAATCAAAGATATTTTGATTATATCAACTCCGCAGGATTTACCTAATTTCGAAAAATTATTAGGTGATGGAAGTGAGTTTGGAATTGCTCTTTCATATGCTGAACAACCTTCACCGGATGGACTCGCGCAGGCATTTCTTATAGGAGAGAGTTTTATCGGTACAGATAATGTTGCTATGATACTTGGAGATAACATCTATTATGGCAACGGGTTCACTTCGATACTAAAAGAAGCTGTTGAAAATGCAAAGAATCGGATCGCAACTATTTTTGGTTATTATGTTAACGACCCTGAGAGATTTGGTATCGTTGAATTCGATGACCAAGGAAAGGTCATTTCAGTAGAAGAAAAGCCCAAAGATCCCAAGTCTAACTACTGTATTACAGGTTTATATTTTTATGATAACAGAGTGGTTGACTTTGCAAAAAAAGTAAAACCATCTAAAAGAGGAGAGTTGGAGATTACTGATTTAAACAGATTGTATCTTGAGGATGGCACTTTAAATGTTAAGTTGCTTGGAAGGGGATATGCTTGGCTTGATACGGGAACGATGGACAGTCTGTTGGAGGCCGCTGAGTTTGTCCAGATGGTCGAAAAAAGGCAAAGTATTAAAATTTCAGCACTTGAGGAAATTGCTTTTAATAATAAATGGATTGATAAACAAAAATTGCTTTTATCAGCAAAGAAATACGGGAAATCTCCATACGGAGAACACCTTTTAAAAGTTGCCGAGGATAAAATCAGATACTAGTGAGGTATTCTATGAATATTGTAAAAACAAAGTTGGATGATGTATGGATTATTGAACCGGATGTTTTTGGAGATCATCGAGGGTGGTTTACTGAAACTTACTCAAAGAAAAAATTTGAGGAAGTTGGCATTACTGTTAATTTTATTCAAGACAATCATTCAATGTCCAGCCAAAAGGGAACTCTTAGGGGATTGCATTATCAAACTAATCCAAAGGCTCAAACAAAATTGGTCAGGTGTTCAAAAGGTAAAATTCTTGATGTTGCTGTTGATTTGCGTAAAGGTTCAGCTACGTTTGGGAATTGGGTAAGTGTCGAATTATCAGATGAAAACAAAAGGCAGCTCCTTATTCCCAAGGGCTTTGCGCATGGGTTTCTTTCGTTAACCGACAAAGTTGAGGTTCAATATAAAGTAGATGAGTTTTACTCGGTTGATTGCGATAGAAGCATCAGGTACAATGATCCGGATATAGGGGTAGAATGGGGTATAGAAAATCCTATTCTTTCTCAAAAAGATTTATCTGCACCGTTTTTAAGAGATCGCGATCCGGGGTTTAGCATGAGATTTTTGGTTACTGGTGGCAATGGCCAATTGGGTCATGATGTAGTAAAGAGATTAAGAGATTTGAATATGGATGTTGTTGCTCCAACAAGAAGTGAGTTTGACATTACAAACAGAGAGCAGGTTTTCGATTATGTATGTAGAGAGAAACCTGATTTTATTATTCATTGTGCTGCATACACATTCGTTGATAAAGCAGAAGATGAAAAAGAATTGTGTTATTCTATTAATGTGAATGGAACAATGAATGTGGTTGATGCCGCAAAAATAGTAAACGCAAGGATGGTATTCATTAGTTCTGATTATGTTTTTGGTGGGACTGGTGATGAAGCTAACCATGAGGATACTGAAACCAACCCGGTTAATTACTATGGGTACACAAAGGAACTTGGTGAACAGTTAGTCAAGAATTCATTACTTCGGTATTTCATTGTCAGAACCTCGTGGGTTTATGGATTGCATGGAAATAATTTTGTTAAAACCATGCTCAGACTAGCTGAAAGTAAAAGTGAAATCAAGGTTGTTAGTGATCAGATGGGTGCGCCAACATATACTGTTGATCTGGCGAAGTTTATCGTTGATTTGATTCAGACTGAAAATTATGGTATTTATCATGGTGTCAATGAAGGATATTGCAGTTGGTATGATTTTGCCAAGATGATTTTTGATATGTCCGGAAAAAATACCGAAGTAACTGCCATTTCTTCAGAAGAATTCCCAACCAAGGCAAAGCGCCCTAAAAACTCGCGATTGACTAAGTTAAATACAGATTTGGCAAAAGTAGAGAGATTACCGAACTGGGAAGATGCTTTGAAAAGGTTTTTGTCACAATTGCTGTAAGAATGAAGAGGTCAATCCATTGAATGTTAAAGTGCTGAATTTTATAAAGAATATGTCATATACAATATCTTCGAACCTAATAGCACTAGTTGTGTCGACTTTAGTGGTTTTAATTGTACCAAAGCTCATTGGTATTGAAGAATACGGCTATTGGCAGCTCTATATTTTTTATTCATCGTATGTCGGTTTCTTGCATTTTGGATGGAATGATGGCATTTATTTAAGGTTTGGTGGGGAAGATTATGAGAATTTGGATAAAAAACTTTTTTTCTCACAGTTTATTGAGCTGCTCATTTTTCAAATCTTTATCGGTCTTTTTGTTTGGATATTTGCGATAATTTTTACAGATGATGTAAATCGAAGCTTTATATTACAAATGGTTGCAATTGCCATGGTTTTATTGAATACCAGGTTGATGTTTCTTTATATCCTTCAAGCTACAAATAGAATTAAAGAATATGCGCGCATCACAATGATCGATAGAATCGTTTATATTGTTTTGATTATTTTGTTTTTGTTTCTTGGTGTAAGAGACTTCAAGCTGTTAGTTATAACTGATTTAGTGGGAAAGTTTGCATCGTTAGTTCTAGCAATTTATTCTTGCAAAGAGATTGCTATCAACAAATTGAGTGATTTTTATTTCACTTTCAAAGAAATAGTTACCAATACTTCAGTGGGTATCAAGTTGATGTTTGCAAATATTGCAAGTATGCTGATTATTGGCATTGTCAGGCTTGGTATTGAGCGCACATGGGATGTAGCTACATTTGGTAAAGTTTCATTAACGTTAAGCATTTCGAATATGATGATGATATTTATCAATGCGATAGGTATTATAATGTTTCCGATTTTACGGAAGACAAACCAGAAAAATTTGGCGAATATTTACACTTCGATTCGGGATTTTCTAATGATATTCTTGCTTGGAGTTTTGGTGTTTTATTATCCCCTAAAATCTGCCATGGGATTTTGGCTGCCACAATATGCAGAAAGCCTTTTGTATATGTCATTGGTTTTCCCGATGTTTGTATTTGAGGGGAAAATGGCTTTACTTATCAATACTTATTTAAAGACTCTCAGGCGTGAAAATGTCATGTTGCGAATAAATTTGTCAGCTATGTTTTTGAGTTTGCTTCTGACTTTCATATCAACACAGATTTTCCAGAATCTTGACTTTGCTATTGTTAACATAGTTGTACTTTTAGCACTTCGATCCGTTCTTGCGGAAGCTTATTTATCCAAGGAGTTAAATATTAAAGTGACAAGTGATATCTTCCTTGAATTATCACTTACTATTGTTTTTATTCTGTCAGGTTGGTTTATCAACTCGTGGAGTACAACATTGATTTATGGAGCTGCATTTCTGATATATCTGTTGATTAAAAGAAAAGATATTGTTGAGACTACAAAAAATCTAAAGCAAATTGTGAAAGCGTAGGAGGGTTAAGAAATGAGAACGATTTTAGTTACAGGTGGTGCAGGATTTATAGGTAGCAATTTTATTAAGATGATGCTTAAAAAACACCCGGATTATCGGATTGTGAATGTGGATGTTTTGACGTATGCAGGTAATCTTGGGAATTTATCGGAAATTGATGCTTCTGAAAATTATGTTTTTGTTAAGACGGACATCAGAAACAGAGATGCCATGACCGAAATTTTCAAAGTGTACAGCCCCGATGCAATTGTTAATTTCGCTGCTGAATCTCATGTGGATCGCAGTATCGAAGAACCCGAGATATTCTTAACAACCAATATAATTGGAACTCATGTCTTGTTGGAAACTGCGAAGAAGTTCTGGAAGATTGATTCAGACGATAAATATAGCAGGGAATACAAACCCGGCGTCAAATTTTTGCAAGTTTCTACGGATGAGGTATATGGTGCTTTAGGACAGTCAGGGTTATTTGTTGAAAGTATGCCTCTTTTGCCAAACAGTCCCTATTCTGCTTCAAAAGCTAGCGCAGATTTGATTGTCAGAGCATATAATGAAACGTTTGGAATGCCTGTTAATATAACAAGATGCAGCAATAATTACGGACCATACCAGTTTCCGGAGAAATTAATCCCACTGATGATCAACAATTGTCTTCAGGAAAAAGATTTGCCTGTATATGGGGATGGAATGCAAGTAAGGGACTGGTTACACGTTTTTGATCATTGTGTGGCTATAGATACTGTTCTTCATAAAGGAAAAGATGGAGAAGTTTACAACATCGGTGGTAACAATGAAAAAGCGAATATCGAGATTGTAAAACTGATCATTAATACTCTCGGGAAATCAGAAGATCTTATTAAGTATGTTAAGGATCGTCCGGGTCATGACAGAAGATATGCTATAGACAATACCAAAATCACGACAGAATTAGGCTGGAAACCTTCTTATACTTTTGAGCAAGGGATTAAGGAAACCATTCAGTGGTATCTAGACAACAAAGAATGGACAGACAATATAGCAACCGGAGATTATGCCAAGTATTATGAAAAGATGTATTCGAACGTTTGATTATTTTAAAAGTCAGTAAAATACACAAGTTGTTCATTGAAAGAAACAGATTACTTATCATTAAATTGATAAATGCTGTTTTTTCAGCATATTTTGACTGTTAAGAGCGATAGCAGTATAATGTTCAGTATAGGAATGGGGAACCAAAATGAAAAAACGTCTATACTTAGTCATCGTTTTGTTTTTAGTTCTTGGTTGCAGTCCAAAACCAATCGAAGAAAAACCAGATCCGGAAGACCCAATTGTTATCGAAGATCCAGTTGTAATCGAAGAACCAATCGTGCGTTCCGTTTTCAACGGATTTGAATATGATGAAGATGAATATGAAGCGTTTTCAATTATGATTGAAAATACTGCCGCTGCGCGTCCTCAATCGGGATTGTCATTGGCGGATATCGTTTATGAGATTGCTGTGGATGGTTGGAATATTTCGCGTTTTATGGCAATATTCGGTACAAATCATCCCAACAAAGTTGGTCCTGTCCGTAGTGCAAGAGTTCCGTTTGCCAATCTTCAAAAGGAATGGAAACTTCCGTTTGCACATTATGGAAGCGCTGAAACTGGACAAGGAGATGCTCTTGTAATCCTTAAATCCATCAATCTACCCATTCGCTTTGATGGTCATAAAGGATTGAATGATGAGTTTTATTCGAGGGATAGTGCGAGATCTTCTCCACACAATGCTTACTTTAATGCTGAAAAAGCTATGGTAAAAATACCTGAATTGACATACGAAAAGCGGTTTACATTCGATGATATTTCAAATGTTGATAATGCAAACGTAGAGACCGTTACTATGAAATACTCAACCATCAATCTAGTGAAGTATGAGTATGATTCGACTACTAAGAAGTATTTACGTTTTGTTAATGGTGATCCGCACATGGATGCTTATACTAAAAAGCAGTTAGCCATTACCAATATCATTGTTTTGCATGCACCTCATCGTTCTGTGGAAGCAGCTCAATATGTCCTTGTGGATTTTATCGGGGAAGGCAAAGCTGAATACTTTGTAAACGGTAAGCATGAAATAGGTTCTTGGTTGAAATCATCCGGTGAAGCCATTACTAAGTTCTTTAACAGTGCCGGGGAAGAGATTGTTCTGCTTCCGGGTAATACGTGGATTCAAGTTGTTCATGATAAAATAAAGATTGAGGTTTTACCCGTTGCTCAATAGGTAGATTCTTGTTCAATAACATAAGTGTCGCTTTCTTCGATGTGAGTCTGCGACATTTTTTTTGGCTATTCTGCTCATTATGAACTTTGACAGGTCAATTGTATATAAAGGTTGCGTATGATAAAATGAAGAATATTAAAGGGGGGTAGCAAATGAACAAAAAGAGATCTCACTTACTGATTTCAGTTTCTATCTTAGCTCTATTGATACTCATTGTTTCGGGCTGTTCTAAAAAGCCGGGTAATGATCTTTTGAATATGAAGTTTACCAAAGTGTATGTGGGTGGCTGGATGATGGAAACCGAAGATCGTCAGAAGCCGTTAAGTGAGGCGGATCGACTCGAGATCACCAACATCATTCAAATGTCGAAGTGGACATATCAAAAAGATTTGTCAGTGACTACTCAAAAGCCGATCATTGTTTTATATGATGCTTTAGGTGCGAAAGTTTCGATCAGTGAATATCAGGGTCAGGCCTTGGTGTATTATGTCGATGCATCAGCGCGCAACCGGGAGTTCTATTTTGCGCCGGCGGAGATATTACCGTTAATCAAAGCATTTAATGCACGTATAGAGCCGGATTTGGTCATTGGGGACAATGAAGAGTTGCCGGCGGAGTTATTGAACGTGTGGTTTACAAGCGCTTATGTAGGGCCTACACAAGACGCTACAGAGGATAAGTGGTTTGAATTAAAACAAGAGGACAGTTTGTATATCCGTGCGATGTTGGATATGAGTCGTTGGAGTGAAGCAAAGGACTTATCGGGTTATGCCTTTGAGTCTTACTATATGTTGAAAGGTGACGGGGGTTGGACGTTAAGTGTCGGTGTGCTTGCGGAGCAGGCCTTGGTGTCAGTCATCAACCCGCAAGTGGGTTATGCGCGTAAAGTGTTTTATGCGCCGATCAGCGTTTTGGGTGAAATTGAGGAAGTGTTACGTCGTTTGAGTCCGGTGATAGAAGTGGAAATCGTGGAGTTTATCAATGCCAATCTCTCGCGTGCATATATCGGGGATTCCTGGATGGAATGGGATGGCAAGTGGTTTGATTTAAGTGAACCGCAGGGCAGTGAATTGCGCAGTTTATTACGCATTGAAGACTGGATCGTGGCACATGATTTGCCGGCAAGGGGACTCGATGTGATTTACATCGTATCTTCGGATGACGGCATCTCGTTGTCGGTTTGTATTTGGGATGAGGATCGTTCTTTAGTCGGTGTGTCAGTAGTTGATAATGATATCGTGCGCAGGGAGTTCTATTATGCGCCGGTGACCATTATTTTGGACGGTCAGAATTTGTTGACACAGATCCGTCCGGCATCGAAATATCCGCAGCTGAGTGAAGAATTGTTGAATGTGACGCTCATTGAGGTGTTTACCGGTGTCTGGTCGAATGACCCGGATGAGTTTGTGGAAGAATGGAGTGCCATAAGCGCGGAGAATGCGGTAGCATTAAGAGATTCACTGTCATTTGATTCTTGGGTCGTGGCGGAAAATCTGCCGCCGGTCGGGTTGAATCCGCAGGTATTGGTTAGAAGTGCAGATGGTATCCGGATATTTGGAACGATATTTGATGGTAAGTCGCTCTTTGGGGTGACCAATGAAGATGGTAATTCCCCGGCTCAGTATTATTTTGCGCCGGAGTGGGTCGTTGAGTTTTTAGTGGATTTATTGGAGTCGCTGGGATACTAAAAAAAAACGGAGGTTGCTATCAAGCAACTTCCGTTTTGTCTTCTTCTTCAATAACCATGCCACCGGCACAGCAGCCGTGGACTTTCTTGGCATCTTCGCCGATGATACGGTAGATAAAAAACATCAATCCGCCAAAGGCTATCAGAAACAGTGCAACTATCAGAAAATCTTGCATATTGTTACTCCTTTGTGTTCTTTTCAACGGTATATCCACCACCGGTACAGCCGTGGACGTTTTTGCGTTCTTTACCTAATATCCAGGTAAACACTCCGATCAAAGCACCGACGATCACAAAGGAAAGGATGACTTCAATCTCAGACATTGGTTTTACCCCTTTTGTCCTCTTTACGGACTTTCTTTTTGCGCTGTTTCAACTGTTGACCCAGCGTTTTGTTTTGTACGGTATTGTAATAATAACTGTAATAGGAATTGCGTTCTTCTTTGATCATCGTAACGCAGGTACCGATCACGTTGATGCCAGCCCGTTTGCATTGAGTCAAGGCAACTTTGGCGTGTTCTTTTTTGGTTTGCTCACTCGCAACACAGAAGAGCATGCCATCGGCTGCAAGTCCGACCGGAATGGCGTCGGGTACCGGTAGTACCGGGGGGCCGTCCATAATGATCATATCGAAGCGCAGTTTCAGAAAACCAATGAACTCGCGAAAGCGCTTGGATGATAACATTTCGGCCGGGTTGGGGACATTGGGTCCTGAAGGCATGACGTAGAGATCATTTGCAATGTTGGGGTGCTTGATCTGTTGGACGTATTTCAGTACATTGAATCCATCGTTTTTAAAGTTAAGCAAAGCATCGGAGAGTCCGTTGCCATTGGATAAGTGAAACAGACGGTGAATATCCGGGATTCGCAAGTCACAGTCAATCAACAATACGCGTTGGCGATGTGAAGCCATAACGACAGCCAGATTAGCAGATGTAGTGCTTTTGCCCTCTGCAGCGTTGGCTGATGTGACCACAAGCACATTGATGTCGCTGTTAAAAGCGGAAAATTCGATATTTGTGCGCAAATGTCGGTATGCTTCACTGTGATCAAACACATATCCGCCATTTGAATTCTTTGGTTTTTCTCGTAAGGTGACTAAATTGATTTTTTCCATGGGATCCCCCTTTAAGCATAGGTCAATTATAGCGAGCATGACCAACGTTGTAAAGAGTTGAGGAGCTTTTACAGGTGTTTGTTTGTTTGGATTTTCGTTTTTTGTATTAAAGTATTCCATCTTTGAATTTGTTTGGTATAATGTTTCGGTAGGGGGTAGTGCAATGGAAGAAAAGTATTTTGAAGAAAATGAGCGTGAGTTTGAGATAGATCTGGTTGAGCTATTGGCTATTTTATATAAGCATGCGCTGTTAATCATTTTAATGACGGCATTGGGTTTGACGATTGCTTTTGCGTATACGCGCTTTTTTGTTAAGCCGACGTATCGCAGTGAGTCAACGGTATATATCCAACCGGAGGTCAAAGAAGGCAATTTAAACTTGAATGATTTAAACGTAAATCAGCGTTTGGTTGGTACGTATACGCAGCTGGCGAAAAGCAATGCGGTGTTAAATCAGGTTGTTCCGTTTTTTACGAGGGATAATATGGATGTGGACAGTATTCGCTCGGCGGTGTCGGTTTCGGCGATCGGCGATACACAAATCATTCGTGTCTCAGCGGTCACCATCGATCCGGAACTTTCCGCGCGGTTGACCAACCGGGTGGTCAGTGTGTTCATTGAGGAAGTCGTAGAGACGATGACCATCGATAACTTGAGGGTCATCGATGCGGCGACGGTCAATACCAAAAAAGTAGGTCCCAATACGACGTTGAATACGGCGATCGGTGGTTTGCTTGGGTTGATGTTGTCGGTCGGTTTCGTCTTTTTGAAACTGATGTTGGATCGTACGATCCATAATCGTCATGACGCAGAGAAAGTATTGAATTTACCGGTGTTGGGTGAAATCAATTTTTATGAAGAATAAGTTTATCGATACGCATTGTCATGCCTTATGGGATTTTGATGATGGGGTCAAAAATAAAGATGAGGCGTTGGCGTTGCTTCGCTGTGCACATAGCACAGGGATTGCGACGCTTTTTGTCACTCCGCATAAGATCATTGAGGGCATGTATGATCCGACCATAAGCGAAATCGAACAAAAGCTCTCTGACCTAAAAAATCTAAGTCAAGAACACAAACTCCCGTTAGAACTTAAGTATTCCAGTGAGTTTCGCATCAATGAAGAGTCAATCAAAGCCATTATCGAACAAAAGTATATTTGTTATCAGGATACAAACTGGCTGTTGATTGAATTTACGCGTAGGACCATCGATTCGCGGATGATTGAAGATGCGATTTACGAACTCGACCGGATAGGCGTCAAATTGTTGATCGCGCATCCGGAAAGATATTTTGACAATGAAAGACAAGCCGTAGCGACATGCAAGAAATGGCAGTCATGGGGATGTTATTTTCAGATCAACCGGACCAGTCTGTTAGGCATTCACGGAGAGCGGGCCGATAAGATTTCCTGGCGGCTGGTATCTGAAGGTTTGGCACATATCGTCGCATCCGATGCCCATCAGGGGCAGGGGAGGCGTGAATGCCGATTGGACGATGTGCATGCCATGATTGAAAGAAGATATGGTAAAGACACGGCCGATGATCTTTGCATACATAATCCGCAACGACTGACCAACAATGAGTCGTTAATCGACATTTCCATAAAAAAGGCTTGGTGGCGCAGATAAGTAAGAGAAAGTGATTTCTCTTTTTTTCTTAAAATAAAGAAAACCAGCACCGGGGGGCGGTGCTGGCTTTGTAGGATTCGTGAGTTCCCTCATGATAGTTGTGACGTCTTGGGGGAAGCCGCCACGGGTTCCGTAATCCTTGTCGGAAATGTGTGTGGGGGGGATTGCATTTCCGACATTTGAAATATTATCACATATTTTAGGTGTTGTCATCACTTATTATGAGAAATGAAAAAAATTTCACGTCTTGTCATGTTCGTCTATTTTAAGTGGTTAAAAAAAGAATCTTTGAAACAGTTTTCATTGAAATATATAGTAATTTTTATCATTAAAAATGAAATATGCCAATATAAAGTTGTGAAATTTGTGTGATTATGATATATTCATTCCGTTAGGGGTGTGGGGCTCTTGAAAAAATATCGTAGCATTCTTCTGTCTTTAACCGATATCGTGATGGTGCTTGTAGCATATTTTCTTGCTCTTTGGATCCGTCTCGATTTTTCTTTGCGTAATATTGCATTGTTTCATCACTTAATAGAACTGATTCCAGTAATTGCAATTACCTATTTACTTGCGCTTAAAATTGCGAGAGTTGATAAAACACTGTGGACTTCTCCGAGTGTTGATGAAGCTTTGAGGGTTACGTTAGCAAGTTTTGCCGGATTTATCGTTGTTTATAGTTACTGTGAACTGATGACAGAGGTCCATCTGCCTAAGAGTGTGCATATTATAGCGCTGATGCTCGTCGTTTTGATCTTGATATTTGTAAGGTTTACATATCGTATCTACCGGTTGTTATTATCAATCGGTCAAAGCAAATCGGATAATCTTAAGCGGACGTTGATCGTTGGTGCTGGAGATGCAGGTACGATGTTGTATAAAGAAATCGTTCAAAATCGCAAATATAACAACAAAGTGATTGGATTTCTGGATGATGATGATTATAAAGTTGGAAAACTGGTTATGGGAGTACCGGTTTTGGGTAAATCTACTGATGCGAAAATGGTTGCTATGAAGGAAAATGTCGAGGTCATCTACATTGCCATGCCTTCGGTTTCCGTTAAAAAGCAAAATCAGATCGCGCAGTTGTGTCATTCAAGCAAAGCTAAAGTATTTATGATTACCGGAACGCAGGACATGATCAGTTCTACCGGGATTCAGCGTTCGATTCGTGAAGTATCCATTGAGGATTTGTTGGGTCGAAAAGAAATTCACTTAAAGCAAGATGATTTAAAGCAATTGCTTGTCAATAAAAGCATACTGGTTACCGGTGCCGGCGGTTCAATTGGCAGTGAACTGGTCCGCCAAATCATTCAATTCTCTCCCAAAAGCATCATCATGTTGGATATCAGTGAAAATTCGATATACGAATTACAATCAGAACTGAATATTTGGCGTAAGGAAAAAAGGATTTCCGACGATGTGGAATACATTCCAATCATCGGTTCGATAAGAGACTTCGCGGCATTGGATATGATATTTGAAAGAGGTAAGTTTGACTTGGTCTTCCATGCGGCAGCGCATAAACATGTGCCACTGATGGAGATGATGCCGGCGGAAGCTGTAAAGAACAATATCTTCGGTACCCAGCACATCATCGAGCTTTGTAAGAAACACAAAGTGATGAAGATGGTTCATATCTCTACGGACAAAGCGGTCAATCCGACCAATGTCATGGGAGCGACCAAGCGCTTTGTGGAGAAGATGATTCAGGCGGAAAGCAAAGACGGATATACCAAGTTTGCGGCGGTGCGCTTTGGCAATGTATTGGGTTCCAATGGAAGTGTCATTCCGCTCTTTAAAAAGCAGATTGCCAGCGGTGGTCCAGTGACGGTCACCGATCCAGAAATGATTCGTTACTTTATGACGATACCGGAGGCTGTCTCTCTTGTTCTTCAAGCCGCGACTTATGGTGAAGGCGGAGAGATCTTCGTATTGGATATGGGAGAACCGGTGAAGATACTGGATTTAGCGGAGAAGATGATATCCCTTGCCGGATTTGTTCCGTATCAGGATATCGATATCATTTTCACGGGATTAAGACCCGGTGAGAAACTCTACGAGGAATTACTGATGGATGAGGAAGGGTTAAAAGAAACTCCGAATCCATTGATAAAAATCACTCAGCCCATGACCATTTCAAAAGAACAAATCATCCGGGAAGTGGAGTATCTTCGTAAAGTCGTATTGACCGATCAGTCGCGCGGTGAAATCGTGAAGGCTTTGATGGAAGCCGTTCCGACCTACAGGCAGAGTTGATGTACTGGCACGTACTGTTTGTGCTGGGTGGTCATGAAGAGAAGATTGTAAACAAGATCAACGAATCCGACCACGAAGCCTTTCTTCCCAAGGTGAAGAAGCTGTTCAAGCGAAACAGCACAATCAACAAGGAAGATGTATTACTTTTCAAGAATTATGTCTTCGTAAAATCAAACGAAAATACCATCAATTTTCAAAAGTATATCCAAAACGAAATTCAACACATGACCGGATTTATCAAACTGTTAAAACATGACACGCACACGGAATCACTTTATCCCCATGAGAAGGAATTCCTGATGAAGTTTACCGATGAGGAGAATGTGATTGATGAGAGCCAGGGTTTGATCAATGGCGATAAGATCATTATCACTCAAGGCCCCTTGATGGGATTTGAGAGTCTGATAAGAAAAATTGACCGTCATAAACGCATTGCACAGCTGGAAATCGATATGTTTGGCGACAAACGCACGATTACCGTAGGATTAGAAATCATCAGTAAGCAATAATCAGTTGAGGTTGTATTGGTTGCATGTGGCATCATACACCTCTTTCGATTTTATAGAAGTAGTCAACTGCGGAGCTCGTCTGTGGGCGAAGCCGTATCGAAAAGGGGTGTAGGGGAATGTATGTCAACATAAAAAGATTTATTGATATCATATTGTCAGCAATTGGCTTGATCATCTTGTCACCAGTTTTCATCATAATTGTATTAGCAATCAAACTTGATTCAAAAGGTCCGATACTTTTCAAGCAGAAAAGAGTCGGAATAAACAAAAGCCATTTCTATATTCTGAAATTCAGGACGATGAGAATTGATACTCCAAAAGATACACCGACGCATCTGTTAGAGAATCCGGATCAATGGATCACTAAAGTCGGGAAGTTTCTGAGAAAGTCATCACAGGATGAACTTCCTCAAATCATCAATATCCTTAAAGGTGAAATGTCCATCATCGGACCTCGACCGGCTCTTTGGAATCAGTATGATTTGATTGAAGAAAGAGAGAAATACAATGCTAACAGCGTGCTTCCAGGCCTTACAGGCTGGGCACAGGTGAATGGCAGGGATGAATTGCCAATACCGTTAAAAGCGAAGCTGGATGGCGATTATGTAAGGGACATATCACTATCTCTCGATATTAAGTGCTTCATATTAACCATAACCAGTGTACTTAGCAGTAAGGGAGTCAAGGAAGGAACAGTTGAATATCCAAATTCCCAAAAGGGGTACATTCAATGAAAAAGATACTTATAACCGGTAAAAACAGTTATATCGGAACAAGCTTTGAAAAGTGGATGAGTCAGTATCCGGATGAATACTCGATTAATTCGATTGATATGAAAGACGGAAGCTGGAGAGAACATGATTTTTCAATGTATGATGTCGTCTTTCATGTGGCCGGAATTGCGCATGTCTCATGTAACAAAAAGCTTAAAGATTTGTATTATAAAGTAAATCGGGATCTTACTATCGAGACAGCAGTAAAAGCGAAAGCAGAAGGTGTCAAGCAGTTTATTTTCATGAGTAGCATCATCGTTTATGGTAACGGTGTTGATAAATCAGGAATGATAACCAAAGATACGATACCTCAACCAAAAGATTTTTATGGTGACAGTAAACTTCAGGCTGAAAATGGAATCTTGCCACTCAATGATGAGAATTTTAAAGTGGTCATCCTTAGGCCACCCATGATATACGGACCTGGCTCAAAAGGGAATTTCCCTAAGTTAGTCAAACTTGCGAAAATAACCCCAATATTTCCTGATATAGGGAATATGAGAAGTATACTGTATATTGATAACTTATGTGAGTTTATAAAAGCTATGATTATTCATGGTGAATCAGGACTTTTTTTTCCGCAGAACAAAGATTATTTAGAGACATGCGAGATCGTTAAAACAGTAGCAGAAGTCCATGGAAAGAAGCTATTAAGAACTAAATTATTAAACCCAGTCGTGATGCTTATGCTTAGATTGGAGATTGTAAAAAAGGTTTTTGGTAATTTGGCTTATGATAAGTCTTTGAGTGATTATGATAATGTAAACTACCAAATTATAAATATCAGTGAAAGTTTATGGGTAATGGAGCGAGTCAAATAATGGAAACAAGATACAGTGTATTGATGTCAATTTACAAAAAAGAAAAACCAATGTATTTTATTCAAAGCATTGAGAGCATAGTTAATCAGACACTTAGACCAGACGAAATTGTGATTGTCAAAGATGGTGAACTTACAATTGATTTGGAAAAAATTATTGTTCAGTATACAGTCGATTATCCAGAATTATTTACTATTGTACAACTTAACGAAAATGTCGGTTTGGGGCGCGCATTAGATGAAGGACTTAAACATTGCAGAAATGAATTGGTAGCTAGAATGGATACAGATGATATCTCACTAAAAGAGAGATGTGAGATACAAGTTAGAGCATTTAGTGACAACCCCAAACTATGTATTGTCGGTACAATGATTGATGAGTTTTATAATGAACCTGATAATATTGTCTCATCAAGAGTCGTGCCAGTGACTCATGGTGAAATACTTAAATTTATGAAACGTAGAAGTCCATTTAATCATCCAACAGTTATGTTTAGAAAATCTGAAGTGATCAGATGTGGTGGTTACGGAGTTATGAGAAGAAAACAAGACTTAGATTTGTTTTCTCGAATGCTAAATAACGGCTGCATTGCTCAGAATATTAATCAATCGCTATTATTGTTCAGGTCGAATGAAGACAATTTTAAGAGAAGAAAAAGTTGGTCATACTGCAAAAGTTATATGGCTGTTCAGTTAGTGATTTGGAAAAGAGGTCACTGTAGAATAAGTGATCTGGTTTTTGTTGTTACAGGACAGTTAATAATCTTTTTAGCTCCAATGTGGTTGCTTAAGGAGATTTCTAATAATTATTTGAGAGAGAAAACATTACAGGCTGGAGATAAAAATGTTATTAAAACAAAAATTGAATAAAATTCAAAAAAGGCTGCTTTATATGATTTTAGATCTATTACCAGATAAGTTGGTTTTGAATCTGCAATATTTCGCTACGGTTGGAAGGAAACTCAATTTAAAGAATCCGGAAAGGTTTACTGAAAAGGTTCAGTGGTACAAACTGAATTATCGTACACCTTTGATGACAATTTGTTCCGACAAATATCTAATGCGAAATTATGTTGCAGATAAAGGTTACTCGGAATTTTTGCCTAGTTTATTAGGTATTTATGATTCATATAATCAAATTGATTTTACTAGTTTACCCAATTCATTTGCACTAAAATGTAATAATGGTTCAGGTACTAATATTTTTATAAGAAATAAGGCAAACTGTGATCTTGGTGTGATTAAGAAAACAATTGATTCGTGGTCAAAAGTAAACACATTAAGTGTAGGAAGAGAGTGGTCATATCAAAATATCAAACAAAAAATAATTGTCGAGGAACTATTGACTCCAGAAGATGACTTTCAGATTGAGAATGGTCTTAATGATTATAAAATACTATGTTTCAATGGTAATCCAAGATACGCTTGGGTCGATGTAAAAAGACACACTGATCATAGAAGGAATTTTTATGATTTGAATTGGATGCAGCTAAATGTTATGACAGACAAGCCCAACACAGATAGCGAAGTACCAAAACCGAGTTATTTTGAACTGATGCTAGAGATTGCAAGTGATTTTGCGCAAGATTTCCCCTTTGTTAGAGTTGACTTTTACTGCTTAAATAACAGAATCTATATAGGTGAGTTGACATTCTATCCTTGGAGTGGTTGTGTTCAATTCATTCCTGACAGTTTTGATTTTGAACTTGGAAAGGCTTTCAAACTTCCATTTATAACAAGATCAAGGGAGGCTTAAAATTGATGGGTTCTAGTTTCACTAAAAAAAGATGCCTGTTTATTATTCCTCGAATGGGTAATGGAGGAGCCGAGCGGGTCATGTCTACTTTGGCAAATGAATTGTCATCTGAAAATAATGAAGTACTGATTCTTTCGTTAACAACCAGTGATAGTTTTTATAAACTGAATGAAAAAGTAAAAATGGTAGGTGCGAACTACATAATAAGCAGAGATAGTAAGATTCTTAGAAGAATTGATATGCTAGTCAATGGTATAAAAGGTATATTTTTTGTACGTAGTTTAGTCAAAGAATGGAAACCAGATATTGTTATCTCATTCCTAACTCATACTAATATATTATCTATAATTACTAAATTTTCTTATAAAAACATGAAGCTAATTGTTTCAGAGAGATGTGATCCTTTGGAAAGAAGTTTAACGTTAAGATTATTGACAAAATATTTGTATCCATTTGCAGATGGGATTGTTTGTCAGAGTAAAGTTGTTGCTGAATTCTTTCCACAAACCGCTCAAAAGAATATCAAAATTATTCAAAATCCAATTAATTATGAGTCTGTATCAAATAAAGAATTCTCGATTAAAAGAAAAGTTATAGTTGGTGTAGGGAGGCTTTTTGAACAAAAGAATTTTGAATTATTAATAGATAGTTTTAATGATATCAAAGATGACTTTCCACTACATAAATTGGAAATCTATGGTGAAGGACATTTACGCAACCAACTTGAAAGTCAAATTGAAAGACTAGATTTATGTAACAGAGTATTTCTAAGAGGTGTTATAAATAATGTTATGAAACATGTTTCTGATTCTGAACTTTTTGTCTTGTCATCTAATTTCGAAGGGTTTCCCAATGCATTAATTGAAGCAATGGCTTCAGGATTGCCCGTTATATCAACGGATTTTTCTACAGGGGTAGCGCGAGATTTAATTAAAGAAAATAACGGCATTATCGTTCCTGTTGGGGATCAGGAGTCACTTACCAAGGCAATGCGAACCATTTTGTCCAGTGAAGAACTGCAAAAAAAGATGAGCAT
The DNA here is from genome assembly GCA_002841605.1 of Firmicutes bacterium HGW-Firmicutes-10. GTDB lineage: Bacteria > Bacillota_I > Bacilli_A > Erysipelotrichales > Erysipelotrichaceae > UBA2227. Next base: position 26,407 of record PHAF01000002.1, read on the forward strand.
CGAAAACCGATGTCTCAACAATACTCTATCAGTTAAGTTGATACTTGATAAATGGATTGAATTGTTTGTTGATGTTATCTCTAAGTGAGTTACCTTGTTTAGGTTTCTTTGTGAGAAATTTGAGTATTTTTAATATTTTATAAGTGAGCAAAAGTGAAGATTATTAAAATTGATGGGTGGATGGTTATTATGAAATTTAGGCTATTAACAATAAAAGAATATGCTACTTATACAGTACTGGTTTTATATATTTTATTTGTAACTGACAGTATGATCTTTGGATTAAACTCAAATTCTACCATTGTCAGCTATGCAAAGATCTCAATTTTTGTTTTTTTGATGTTGCTTTTAATTTATTCTTTTATCATCAATATCAAACTGAATATAAAAGAGATTATGGTAGCGCTAATTTTTGTTATATCGCTTTTAATCTCTATGATTTTTACGAAGGATTTTACAGGAGCATATTTTTTTAAAATAGCTTTGGTAATAATTTCTTTGATTAGTGCAAAGTTGTTAAATATAAATAAATTCATAGAAGCTTATATTAATGTTATGATTTTTATTGCAATATTTTCGCTGTTTGCAATGTTACTACAGGAGTCTATTATACAGTTAGATTTATTTCCTGAAATAACAACACCTAAGGGGTACGTTTTCACTAGTCTTGGATTAACAAATATTCCGCATTATAATTCTTATAAAATAAGGAACTGGGGTCCCTTTTGGGAACCAGGAGTCTTCCAAGCATACCTTAATTTTGCATTGTTTTTTGTGATTTACTGGAGTAAAAACAATGAAAAAAAGGGATTTTTTAGAGTAATTTTTATTTCGTTTGCAATCTTATCAACTCTTTCAACTGCAGGTATTATAGCAATGACACTCATGTTAACAAGTCTAGTGATTAAAAAAGACAACAACCCTAAAAATATTAGAAAAATAGCTCTGCTACTTCTATTTGCTTTAGTCTCAGTTTATGTTTTAAACAATCCTCACTTAAGTACTATGATTTTTGGGAAATTATTTGTGCACTTTGAAGGGAACAACACTTTAATGAGCCGGTGGTACTCTATTACTGGAATTCTTAAGATTTATAGCAGTAGTTTGATATTTGGAGTTGGACCAAATAATGTTCTGTTGGAACTTGCAAGTTACGCTAATAGAGCCATCTCTGCTACGAATACTATAACCTTTCATTTCGCTTCATTTGGATTATTCAGTGGTTTAATTTACATTTGGTACACTTATAAGAACGTCATCTTATCCTCAAAAAAAGCATTTGCTACAATTATGCTTATTGCATGGTTAAGTGTTATTTTAATGAGCCAAAATTTCACATACTCTTTATTTTTCAATATATTCATGTTTATGAGTTTTTCTGATAAAAACAAAGCGAAAGGTACTTACAATGGATAATTCTATAGCTATTATTCGATATACAAAAAGTGATTTCATTGCCAAGAATATTGAGTTTAATGGATTTACTGTAATAAATGCCTACAAAAGCTCGAATTATGTTTCATATTTGATTTGGAAGACTTTGAAGTTATTAAACCTACCTGGACAGTCATTGTGGTACAATGGTAAACTTAAGCACACTTGTTTTGACACTATTATACTTATAGAATCGAATTTAACCGTTCACTTTGTAAACTGGATACGTAAAAATAACCCTAATTCTAGGATTGTTTTTTGGTATTGGAATATTGTCGAAAATACGATAAACCCTAGCCGAATAAAGGATGATTCAATTGAGAAGTGGTCTTTTTCAGAGAAAGATTGTGAAATTTATAGTATGCAGTACAACCCACCATTCTACTTTAAGAACATTAAAATTGAGCAGTCTAAAGAAGAGTACGATTTATATTTTGCAGGTAAAGATAAAGGTAGACTTTCCGCGCTTTTAGATTTTAAGAAAAAATCTGAAGAATTGGGATTAAATGTTTATTTACATGTATCACCAACGAGGAAGTTAGATTTGATATTTAACAGTAAGAATCTAAAGCCAGCTATAAGTTATGATCGAGTACTTGAAGATGTTGCCAAAAGTAAGGCGTTGCTCGATATTATTGAAGTAACTGATTCAGGTCAATCGCAGAGAACAATGGAGTCGATATTTTTTGAAAAGAAAATAGTAACAAACAGCAAACTTATAAAAAAGTTTGATTTCTATAATCAAGAGAATATTTTCGTAATTGGAGAGGATAATATCGAAAAACTACCTTCATTTTTAAAAACTCCATATGTAAAAATAGATGAAAATATAATTAATCGTTACGAAGTAAGAAACTGGGTAAAGCGATTCTTAATAAATCAAGTGATTTAATAATTAAAAATGAGTTGAAAAATGAGCGATGTTAATATGCCTTAACAAGTTTTTGATCATAGATAAGTAATACTTAAAATACTAAATTTTATCGAAAAATATATTTTTAGCTTATTTATTCTCTAGATTATTAAGCTTTCTAACTTGAAGTAGTCAATATGATATTACAATATATTTAAGTATAGTAATGAACAGATGCAAAAAACTTAATGGATTATGTCGGATGTACCTTGGTAAAAATCACTAATTGATACTAGAATGTAGATGTTTCACTTAAATTTTTGGATTATTTGCAAAATACCGCTAAACTGTTTCAAGTGGTATACAAGTTAACTGTTCAATATTGCTGCTTTGAAAACATGTATAGCACAATTGTGAATTATGAACTTGAGTTTATACACCCAGTATGCTCTTATTTGTAAGTTTAAAATCAGAAAGGTTTAGGTAGAAAATTATGGAACTAATATTATCAAAGGAAATAGAATTCAGATTATCTTGAATACACTAATAAGAATTTCGAAAGCTTATTGGTCAATCTAGTCCTATCATTGTTTTTTTGAGTTTCAGAATATCAAGAAATCTTGAGTTTATCTAGGAAGGCTCTAAATGGAAAATAATTACACAAGTTCTAAAATAGTTTCATCTCTTCTTTGGAAATTTTTGGAAAGAGTTGGAACACAAGGAATTACTTTTGTTGTTCAGATTATATTAGCACGATTACTACTTCCTGAAGAATATGGAATTGTAGCAATAATTAACGTGTTTATTATATTAGCAAATATACTTGTGCAAAGTGGCTTAAACTCAGCTTTGGTTCAAAAAAAGGATGCTGATGAAACAGACTTTTCGACAGTTTTCTTTTTAAGTATATTTATCTCAATACTGTTATATTTAATATTGTTTCTTTTTTCTATAAATATTGCAGACTTTTATAATAATAGTAAGCTAGTTTTAATTATCAGAGTTTTGTCTTTAGTTTTAATTGCTGGAGCTGTTAACTCTGTTCAAATTGCATATATTTCGAAAAATCTGTTATTTAAGAAATTGCTTACAAGTAGTATTACTGCCTCATCTATTTCTGGGATTATTGGGATTATTATGGCACTTTATGGTTGGGGAGTTTGGGCACTGGTATTGCAACAACTACTGAATCAATTTTTAATAACTTTAATCCTTTGGTATAAAGTTAGATGGAGACCTCATTTTAGATTTTCAATTGATAGATTAAAACTCATGTTTTCGTTTGGATGGAAACTTCTGGTGTCATCGCTGCTTAACACATTATATAATGACATGAGAACATTAGTAATAGGCAAAGTGTTTAGTGCGAGTACATTAGGTTACTATAATCGAGGCAAACAATTTCCAGGATTAATCATCGACAATATTAATGGTTCTATACAAGCAGTATTGTTACCTGCTCTATCATCTCGTCAAGATAATTTAGATCGAGTAAAGAACTTAACAAGAAAATCTATATCTATATCAACCTTCATTGTTCTTCCAATCATTATCGGTCTAGCAGTAGTTGCAGAACCTATGGTTCACATAATTCTGACAGATAAATGGTTACCCGCCGTTCCTTTTATACAGATTTATTGCATAATATTTGCTTTGAGGCCAATACAGTCTGCGCATGTACAAGCTATAAACTCACTTGGAAGGAGCGACATTTTTCTAAAAATCGAGATTACTAGAACAATATTTGGTTTAATAATATTATTCATAAGTATACCATTCGGTGTGTTTGCAATTGCCTTTGGTGAGTTACTCGGAATAATTTATTCATCTTTCTTTTATAGTTATCCTAATGTAAAATTGATTGGTTATTCTTACATCGAGCAACTTAATGATATTTTTCCAGCATTTATAATTACAGTGATCATGTCTATTTGTGTGTATGCAATACAATATATCAGTATGTCAGCAGGAATACTACTAATCTTACAAATAACTTTTGGGATAATATTTTATATTGCATTAGCCTTTCTATTTAGACTATCAGCACTCAATGAATTTTTGTCAGTTATCATACCACTTATGAAATCAGCAAAGTTTATCAAGTAAAAGATTGTCAAAGCTAGATAGATAATTATGATAATTAAGCAGTTAGTGTTACATTTTCAAATATGGGATGCATCAGCGTATAAGTTATTACAACGTTGAAGTAAACTATATACGTATTTCATGATAATATTGAAGAAGATTCAGAAGTTTAAGTTTGGAGAATGTACCGTTACTTTGAAAATATAAATCAAATAGCAAATTAGTGAAAATGAAGAATCTTCTATAGAACCATTGGAGGGATATTTGTGTTAAAAGACAAATTGCTACTAATAACAGGTGGAACGGGTTCATTTGGTCATGCAGTCATGGAACGCTTTTTGCATACAGATATTAAAGAAATCCGGATTTTTTCTCGTGATGAAAAAAAACAAGAGGATATGCGTAAGCTGTACAAAAACGATAAGCTTAAATTCTACATCGGTGATGTCCGTGATATTGCTAGTGTAAAGAATGCGATGCATGGGGTTGATTATATCTTTCATGCGGCCGCATTGAAACAAGTGCCTTCCTGTGAGTTTTTTCCAATGGAAGCCGTAAAAACAAATGTAATTGGAACTGATAATGTTCTGACCGCAGCTATTGAAATGGGAGTTAAGAAAGTTATATGTCTATCTACAGATAAAGCCGCTTATCCTATCAATGCCATGGGAATATCAAAAGCTATGATGGAGAAGGTGTTTGTAGCTAAGTCTAAAACAGTGGATCCGAGTCATACATTGATTTGTGGTACACGTTATGGAAATGTCATGGCATCTCGTGGTTCAGTCATTCCTCTCTTTATTGATCAAATCAAAAAGGGATTACCCATTACGGTAACTGACCCCAACATGACACGTTTTCTGATGAGCTTGGCCGATGCGGTGGAGTTGGTAGTGTTTGCTTATGGCAATGCTTCGGCTGGGGATATTATGGTTCAAAAAGCTCCGGCTTCAACCGTCGGCGATTTGGCAATAGCAGTTAAGGAATTATTTCATGCTGATAATGAAATCAGAATTATTGGTACTCGACATGGCGAGAAGTTGTATGAGACATTGTTGACAAGAGAAGAGTACATAGTAGCGAAGGATATGGGTAATTTCTTCAGAGTACCGGCAGATACACGAGATTTGAATTATGATAAGTACTTTGTGGAAGGTGATGCGAAACTTTCTGGTGAGGAAGAATACAATTCACATAACACTGTTCGTTTAAATGTTGAGCAAATCAAGGAAAAACTGTTAGAATTAGAGTATGTCAGGAATGAACTGAGAAACTGGGTGAAATAATGAAGATTCTGGTAACTGGAGCACAAGGCTTTATTGGGAAAAATCTTATAGCAGAACTAAAAAACCGAAAGTATTCTGAGATTTTTGAGTTTGATAAAGAGACAGATTTTTCACTGTTGAATGAGTTTTGTGCACAAGCCGAATTTGTATTTCATTTGGCAGGAGTAAACCGTCCTGAAAATCCCAGTGAGTTTATGGAAGGGAATTTTGGTTTTACTTCAGAATTACTTACATTATTGAAAAAACATAACAATACTTGTCCAATCATGATTTCCTCTTCCATACAGGCAGAACTTGAGAACCCTTATGGAGTAAGTAAGCGTGCAGGGGAAGACTTACTGTTTAAGTATTCAGAAGAAACAAATTCCAAAGTCTTGATTTATCGATTCCCGAATGTTTTTGGTAAGTGGAGCAGACCGAACTATAACAGTGCCATTGCTACATTCTGCCATAAAATTTCAAGAGATGAAGAAATAACGGTCAATGATCCAAATGTAATTATGAAATTGGTTTATATTGACGATGTGGTTAATGAATTATGTAACGCACTGCTTGGAAAAGAGAATGCTGTTGGAAGTTTTTGTGAAGTACCAATGGTCCACACAGTTACACTAGGTAAAATTGTTGAATTACTGTATTCATATAAACAAAGTCGTGAAAGCAGAGAAGTACCTTATTTGTCAGATGTGTTTACTAAGAAACTATATAGTACTTATCTCAGTTTTCTTCCAAAAGATAAATTCAGTTATCCTTTAAAAATGAATGTTGATCAGCGCGGATCGTTTACAGAGTTTATTAAAACTCCGGATCGCGGTCAGGTTTCAGTGAATATTTCTAAACCGGGCATAACCAAAGGTAATCATTGGCATCACACCAAGAATGAGAAATTTCTGGTTGTTAATGGAACTGGTGTGATCCGATTTCGTTCTTTAGACACAAATGAAATTATTGAATATAACGTCAGTGGAGAAAAGCTTGAGGTTGTAGACATTCCACCAGGATACACTCATAACATAGAAAATCTTGGAAATACAGATATGATTACGATTATGTGGGCAAATGAAGCATTTGACCCCAACTATCCAGACACATTTTTCTTGGAGGTATAACATGAAAAAACTTAAAGTCATGACCGTGGTTGGCACCCGACCGGAAATCATCCGGTTATCAGCCGTAATCAACAAACTCGAATCATCAGAAGCCATAGAGCATGTTTTGGTCCATACCGGACAGAATTATGACTATGAGCTTAATGAAGTATTTTTTAATGACTTTAAGTTACGCAAGCCGGATTACTTTCTAAATGCGGCACAAGGTACAGCAATTGAGACCATAGGCAATATTCTCATTAAAATAGATCCGATACTTGACGAAGTTAAACCGGATGCATTTTTGGTTTTAGGTGATACCAACAGCTGCTTATGTGCTATCGCAGCGAAAAGAAAACACATTCCTATATTCCATATGGAAGCCGGAAACCGCTGTTTTGATCAACGGGTACCTGAAGAAACAAACCGTAAAATCGTCGATCACATCGCAGATATCAATCTTACATACAGCGATATCGCTAGAGAGTATCTTCTTAGAGAAGGCTTACCGGCAGATCGTATCATAAAAACTGGAAGCCCGATGTTTGAGGTTCTTGAATCACGCAAAGAGGATATTGAGAAGTCCGACATTATACATAGACTGAACCTTCAGGAAGGCAAGTACTTTGTTGTATCGGCACACAGAGAAGAAAACATCAATTCAGAAGAAAATTTCACAAATCTTGTAGATAGTTTAAATGCGATTGCTAATATATACAAGTTGCCGATTATCATGAGCACACATCCTAGAACAAAGAAAATGATTGAAAGTAAAGGCATTGAATTCAATCCATTGATTCAAAATTCGAAACCATTGGGATTTAATGATTATATCAAACTTCAAAAAGGTGCAAAGGCTGTTTTAAGTGACAGTGGAACCATTAGTGAGGAAGCTTCTATTCTAAACCTTAAAGCCTTAAACATCCGTCAAGCACATGAGCGTCCAGAAGCTATGGAAGAAGCAGTAGTTATGATGGTGGGTCTTAAGAAAGAAAGAATTTTGCAAGGTTTGAATATTCTTGATGCTAGACTCATGACAATGAGATTAGTATCAGATTACAGCTTGTTGAATGTATCTGAGAAAGTTTTAAGCATTTTAGTCTCTTATACTGATTATGTGAATAGAGTTGTTTGGGAGGAATAATTGTGATCAAATGGAAATAAGGGAGATAAAGATTAGAAACTTTAAAAAGTTTAAGCACCTAAAGATTAAAGTTCAGAGCGATTTTTCGATTATTATTGGTGAGAACAATTCAGGAAAAACAACGATATTCGAAGCAATTCAACTTTGGAGACATTGCTACAATATGTATACTACAAAAAAGGCAACAACATTTTATAATTCTCATGAAAAACACATTAATTATAACGAGTTAGATTTTCTCAGGATTGCTAATGATTATGATTTATTTAACTCAAGAGGTACCATTGAGATTTCGTTGGTTTTCGCAGATAAATCAGAATTGTTTGAATTGGGATTTCTAATAAAAAAACCAAGTTCAATCTCGAATGCATATTTTAGGTGTTCAAAGAAGGATATAGAAAGTTTTAAAAAATTTGAAGTCTTCATGAATAGATCAAAGCTTAAGCTGGATAAGTTTATCTCGATTTATCAAACAAGACCGATATCCAACGTAATTAAAAACGAACCATTCATGAATCTTGGTCAAATTCAAAAGAAAATATCCCAAGGGAAATCGTATGAAATACTTAGGAACAAGCTAGTAAGATTTCATAAAATAGAAGATAATTTTTTAAAACTAAACAATAAAGTAAGTAAGGCTTTGTCAAAGGAAGTTGAATTTCATTACAGAAATAAACACAGATCAAACGAAGATGAATACATTAAAATCGAGGTTGAAATCGATAAAAGATCAAAAGACTTGTATTCACAAGGGAGTGGATTAATTCAAGCAACTGAAATCTTTTCAACACTTGGGATTACAGAATCACTTATGAATGTCGTTTTGATAGACGAGCCTGATTCTCATTTGCACGGCAAACTTCAAGGCAGTTTAGTTGAGGAACTGAGGAATTATGAAAATTGCACAATTTTTGTTATATCACATAATGATCATTTTGTTTCTGAAGCAGTAGAAGGTGAATTGTTTTACTTGAACAACTCTTACGATGAAGAAATAGTGCTAAGCCCTCTAGTACAATCTGACTTTGACAATATAAAGAGGGACTTGGGAGGGATAATTCTATCGATTGAAAAATTAAATTCATGCCATTCAGTGTTATTTGCAGAGGGAACCAAGGATATTGAGAGGTTAAATTTCATAATTGATATTGCTATATCAACTGATTTTAAAAGCCAAATTAACTCAAATTTTGTTGGAATTCATTTGCGAGGTAGAGATAAAGTAAAAGATAAAATTGATGACTATTCTCGTTTACTAAATCAGTTTTTTAGAAAGACTAAGAAACTTGTTTGTATTCTTGATAAAGATTTTTGTACTTATGATACAGCAATTCAATTCTCAAAACAACTTAAAATACATTCAAACTTTAATGGGATTGTTTATCAACATCCTGGATATTGCATAGAATCGACCTTGTTTAAAGAAACTGACAAACTATCCCTGTTTTTATCATTACAATATAATCTTAATATTGTCAATGTTAACGAATTCATAACAAAATTTTCCATTGAAATATTGAGTCACATAACGAATCCCAAAAGTGATTTATACATTGGTCTTGAAGAGAAATTTATCACACAGAAGAGAAATAGACCAGAATTGGGGCAGCAATTATTTAGTGATTTTATTAGAGAAGCTCTAATTGAATTGAGCAGCATTATGAACAAAGAGAACATTTATAGATTTATAGTAGAATTTGAAGAGGAGTTCAATATTTCAATATTTAGCAAACATTCAACAATGGAAGATTGTGTGAGTGATTTTATTGATGCTTATTTAAGTCATGCAAAATACAATAAAACTCTATTAAATCCTTTTTCTGAGTTAATTGATATTTTTTGCTACTAATAGAATTGCTTCTTTCTATTTTTCATGCACAAATTTTTTGTGATACGATGACGAATGATTGTAATGCAATAGTAATAAATTGAAATAAAAAGGGGGATTTTTTTGTGTAGATTGCAATTTCTGGAACAGGTTATGTTGGATTATCCAATGCTGTTCTATTAGCACAACACAATGAAGTTGTTACTTTGGATATCGTTTCAGAGAAAGTTGAAATGATCAATCGGAGAATATCTCCAATTATTGATACTGAAATATCTGAATATTTAAGGGATAAGAAGTTGAATTTGGTTGGTACCACGGACAAGTATGTTGCGTATCGCGATGCTGATTACGTTATCATCTGTACACCGACAAACTATGATCCTGTCGTTAATTATTTTGATACTAGCTCTGTTGAGACGGTAATTCGTGATGTGTTGGAGATCAATCAATCAGCAGTCATGATTATCAAATCAACCGTGCCGGTTGGATTTACGGAGAGAGTCAGACATGAATTTGGGTGTGATAACATCATTTTCTCACCGGAGTTTTTGCGCGAAGGTAAAGCGCTGTATGACAATCTCTATCCGTCGCGAATTGTTGTGGGTGAAGATTCAGTTAGGGCTCGTGTGTTTGCGTCTCTATTGGCTCAAGGTGCGCTTAAAAGCGATATTCCAATGTTGTTTACCGGGTCTACGGAGGCGGAGGCTATAAAGTTGTTTGCGAACACGTATTTGGCGTTGCGTGTCGCATTCTTCAATGAATTGGACTCGTATGCGGAGATTCGTGGATTGAATACCAAGGAAATCATTGATGGGGTAGGTCTGGATCCACGGATTGGATCCCATTACAACAATCCATCCTTTGGCTATGGTGGATATTGTTTGCCTAAGGATACCAAGCAATTACTTGCGAATTACAGTGATGTTCCTCAAAATATCATGTCCGCAATCGTGGATGCCAATCGTACCCGAAAAGATCATATTGCGGAGATGATACTCAGAAGAAAACCTGATGTTGTGGGTATCTATCGTTTGACCATGAAAATGGATTCGGATAACTTCCGTCAGTCCGCTATTCAAGGAGTAATGAAGAGGATTAAGGCAAAGGGTGTCAAGGTTGTTATCTTTGAACCAGCATTGAAAGAAGAATTGTTTTTTAACTCAGAAGTGATTCGAGATTTCTCGGCTTTTAAAGATATGTGTGATGTCATCGTTGCTAATCGATTATCACCTGAGCTGTCTGATGTAAGTGAAAAGATTTATACTCGAGATATTTTTAGTAGAGACTAGTGATGTAGATTTTTCTATTTGAGGTAGGATATCGTTTAAGAGAAGGAGAGAAACATGAAAATTTTGGTTACCGGAGCTGCGGGATTCATTGGTTATCATTTAACAGAAAAACTATTAGAAATGAATTATTCCGTTATAGGTATTGATAACTTGAATGATTACTATGATCCACGTTTGAAGAAGGCAAGACTGAATTTATTGTTGAGTCGTGAGAACTTCGTATTTCATAAGTGTGACTTGGTTGATCAATCCGGATTGTTTCAGATATTTGAAAACGATAAGCCGACGCATGTTATTCATTTGGCAGCACAAGCTGGAGTTCGCTATTCAATTGAGAATCCACAAGCCTATGTAGATTCAAATTTGATCGGGTTTTTAAATATTCTGGAAGCATGCAGGAAATATCCCGTAAATCACTTGATTTATGCTTCTTCTAGTTCTGTTTATGGTGGTAATAAAGTTGCTCCGTTCTCTACTAACCACAACGTAGATCATCCGGTAAGTTTATATGCGGCCACAAAGAAGGCAAATGAGCTAATGGCTCACACATATAGCCATTTGTTCGGAATTCCTACAACAGGATTACGTTTCTTCACCGTCTATGGACCGTATGGACGTCCGGATATGGCTTATTATTCATTTACTAGAGACATCATTGAAGGCAAGCCTATCAAAGTGTTTAATCATGGTAAAATGGAACGTGATTTTACCTATATTGATGATATTGTTGAGGGAATTGTTCGTTTAATAGATAAAGTGCCGGAAGTTAATAAGGATTGGGATGAAAGCAAAGATGATTTGAGTTCAAGTTTTGCTCCTTATAAAATATATAACATCGGAAACAATCATCCTGTTCCTTTAATGAGATTTATCCAGGCATTGGAATCTTCCATAGGAATTGAAGCAAAGAAAGTATACATGGACATGCAACCTGGAGATGTACTTAAGACGTTTGCGGATGTGTCAGATCTTGAAAGAGATATCGATTTCAAACCTTCTACAAGTATTGAGGATGGGATTGACAAATTTGTTATATGGTATAGGTCTTATTATAAAGTTTAGATAAGAAATCATAATGATTTGTGCAAACGTAACTTCAGGATTTCTGTATTACTTATAATTACTCTTGATAGAGTGCTGTCGATATTATAGTTATGATTCCCAAAGGTGATTTCCATAATGACAAATGTAGAGAATTGAATTAACGAGCTACTCATCAATGAGTGGCTTTTATTTTGTGAAGAAGTTGCCTACAACATCCGATGCGATAGCTCTTGTTGAAAAACGGGCTCAATTTGACTTAATGGAAAACAAATGGGACAATAGTAATGTTATCAATAATGTCTTGAAAAGTGAGCGCATAAAAGCCTTAGAGTATTTAAAAGAGGCTTTGGATATTGGGGAATGAAAGCAGGTGAGTTATGAAAGTATCAGAGTTTATCGTAAAAAAGAAGTACAGTGAGGCCAGCGGTGTTACTGCTTTGGTCTGTGAGGATATTTCGGTTGAACTCAATGGGTATGGCTGTTATGAGGAGATGGTTGACCGTGATTTGGATGATGAATTGGACGAGGTTGTCCGCTTTGTCTCACCGAATCTAAATGGTGAGGTCGATGAATCTATGTTGGCTGAGAAGTTGTTTGGTTTAGAGGATGACATACATCATGATGATCGTCTGGGTTATTACCGTTCGTTGTATGCCGGATATGTGGTTGAAGGTGACTACCGGATGCAAGCTAGTTCAGGGGGAATGGGTACTTGGATATTTAAGGAACTGTTTGAAAATGACTTGATCGATGGTGTCATCCCTGTCAAAGAGAATCCGGATAAAAGCAGTCCAATCATGTTTCAATACGATATCTCACGTTCGGTAGAGGAGATTCGGGCAGGAGCAAAGACCAAGTACTACCCCGTAGAACTTTCCCAAGTACTGAAGATCGTACGGGAAGTTGAGGGAAGATATGCCATTATCGGTATTCCCAGTTTTATCATGGTTATACGCTTGTTATGCGAGAAGGATGAAATCATCCGATCACGCATCAAATTCACCGTAGGATTGATTTGTGGGCATCAGAAGAGCAGTAAGTTCACTGATTTTCTCACGTGGCAAGTCGGTATCAAACCCGGTGATGTTACATCGATTGACTATCGAAAGAAACTGCTTGATCGCCCGGCCGATAAATACGGAATCGAGGTATCCGGAACTATGAGTGGCGTTGAGGTAAATGTCATCTGTCCGATCAGTGAATTGTTTGGACAGGACTGGGGCGAGGGATATTTCAAAGTGGAAGCCTCTGACTTTACGGATGACGTATTCAATGAAACCGCCGATATCACCGTCGGAGATGCCTGGCTGCCCAAGTATAATTCGGACAGTAAGGGAACCAGTATCATCATCATTCGAAATAAAGTGATTGAAAAGTTGGTAGATCATGGAATATCCAGTGGTCGCTTAGTGTTGGATCCACTGGATAAAGAAGACGTCTTTCAATCACAAGCCTCTCATTATCGCCATACCCACGATGAACTGGCTTATCGTTTGTATAAAAAGGATAAGGCTGGAGAGTGGCGTCCGAAAAAAAGAGTGGAAGCCTCCAATGAGATTTCCACAATGAGAAAGAAAGTACAGGATTTAAGAGAAGAAATCTATACACAAAGCCACATCGTCTTTAAAAAAGCGGTAGAATTGGATGACTGGAACTATTTTGAATCAGAGATGGATAAACTATCCGAGGAATATAAGCAGTTATACAGGGTCAATGCTCGTCGAAAGAAGGTCTAAAATTCATTTAGTCTTTTATGCGAGTATCTTTTGAATCAGGATTTATGATTGTCATTTCTGTATCGGAAGCCACTCTAACACGCGCTGGATCTGTGCATCCCAATACTTCCACTGATGATCGCCCGGTGATTCTTCATACGTCAAATCAAATTGAAGGGCTTCGAGATGATTCTTCATGGTAATGTTAAGATCATACAAGAAATCCTCAGTGCCACACCACATATAGACTTTCGGAAGCGGCTTATTAGACATCGCCAGTGTA
>PHAF01000143.1:0-4246 GCA_002841605.1 Firmicutes bacterium HGW-Firmicutes-10
ATCGTCTACGACCATCACGAAAGAGTTGACGGTACGGGTTATCCGCGCGGACTAAAAGGTGATCAAATCCCCATCGGAGCACGTATGTTATCGATTGCTGAGGCCGTGGATGTCATGAGCAATGAGCAACCGCACCGTAAAGCATTGGACAAACAACAAATCAAAGATGAGCTGATCCGGTGTTCGCATACACAATTCGACGCCAGACTGGTCGAAATCTTTAACAAAACTGTGCTCGACCAATTATTCGAGTAAAAAAGACCTCATTTCTTTTCAGATTTCGGGATTTGTGATACCCTTATAGTACATTTAACCCAGATTTAAATAAGGAGGCAAGCCCATGATTACGTGCACGATTTTTAAAATCAATGAAGAAATCAATCATAGCGGATTAGGCAGGGCAGCTCTGAACAGATTACTGAAAAAAATGGGAATCGAAGAAAAACTGGCCGTAACCCCACAAGGGAAACCGTACTTACCATCCAATATCAAATATGTCACATCTTCACACAGCGGAAAGTACTTGATTTGTGCCATCGGCGACCAACCCATTGGTATCGATATCGAGAAAATAAGGGAACTGCATCCCGGTCTGGTCGCCCGATTGAAACTCAGCGAAAATCCCTTTGAACAATGGACATTAAGAGAAGCGATGATCAAACTGAGCGGTGATCCGCAGGCAATGTTTGAAGAGGTAGCTTTTGATCCTGCTTATATGCAACGCATCGATGTCGATCCAGGATATGTTTGCGTGATCGTCAGTAACCGTAAAATCGAACAAATGACAGTTGAAAAGGGGGGCTTTTATGAATAAGCGACGCCAGCGATGGGTGCTGGCTTTTCTATGGATGACCGTAATTTTTTTTCTTTCTTCCCAAAGCGGCAATGACTCTGCGATGTTAAGCACTTCCATATTCAAACCGCTCTTTGACCTTTTGATTCCAATCGGAGTCAATTCCGAGTTTTTATCCTTATTCATCCGAAAGACCGCTCATTTTTTTTCGTATTTGATTTTAGGTATCCTGGTATTTCGAGCCATGGACACCTACGATATCGAACCATCCCAAAAGATGTATCTATCCTTACTGATATGCTTCGGCTATGCCATCAGTGATGAAATCCATCAGATATTCGTACCCGGAAGGGCCGGAATGCTGATTGATGTAATGATTGACGGACTGGGAAGTTCCACAAGCATTGTATTTTACTATGTTAAAAGAACAAAAGAGGTAAAAATATGAACCTAGTCGCCGTTGGAACAAGCTGGATCACGGATATGTTTATATCCGCAGCACTTGACACCCGCCAAATCCGCTTTTTAGGAACTTGTTCACGCAGTACTGAAAAAGCAGAAGCGATGAATCTCAAGTATGGAGGAGAAAAAGTGTATTTGACTATTGAAGAAGTTTGTCAGGATACGGATGTGGACATCGTCTATATCGCCTCCCCCAATTCACTTCACTATCCCCAGACTAAAAAAGTGCTTCTGGCAGGCAAACATTCGATTACGGAGAAACCGATTGTCAGCAATATACGTGAAATGAATGATTTGATTGAAATGAGCAAAACTTCCAAAGGGTTGCTTTTTGAGGCAATCACGACTTTGCACATGCCAGGACTTGAAGTCATTCGTCAACACCTGTCCATGTTAGGCAACATCAGTATCATATCCACCGAATTTAATACGTATTCAGGCAATTATCCCGAATATCTTTTAGGCAAAGACCCCAATGAGCTATCCCTGCAGTTTTCCGGAAGCACCTTGGTGGATTTAGGTATATATAACGTATACTTCGTCATGTTGTTGTTTGGAATTCCGACCAACGTACGCTATTTCGCCAATAAAGGATTCAGCGGAGTCGATCTATCCGGTGCACTAATCATGCAGTACCCCGACAAAATCG
Source organism: Firmicutes bacterium HGW-Firmicutes-10 (assembly GCA_002841605.1). GTDB lineage: Bacteria > Bacillota_I > Bacilli_A > Erysipelotrichales > Erysipelotrichaceae > UBA2227. The sequence continues at coordinate 1,905 of PHAF01000143.1, forward strand.
CAGTAGCGGTGATAGCCAAAGACAATCCCGGGGACAACCGCACCTTGATTCAAGGCGAAAACGGATATATCAAAATCACCGGTTATGTCAATTCATTACCGAAAATTGAAATCTCCGTCAAGGGCGAGAAATTTGATTTTATTCTTCCTCATTACCCCAACCACATGCGCCACGAGTGCGAGGCAATGTTCTCCTGTATCGCCCGCAACGACCGTCAAAGCATGTCTGAATGGCTCGACTTGTCAAAATCCGTAACCGAAATCTTACAAACCGCCAGAAAGGATGCCGGCATCGTATTTGCTGCAGATATCACAAATGATTAAAGCTCTGATTTTTGATATGGACGGAACGCTGATCGACAGTGAAGAAAAATACGTGATCGCATGGCAAAAAGCGGTCGAATTGCATCATTTTGATTTGACTCATCAAGATCTTTTAGGTATCTGTGGAATCAGTGCCAAAGAAGAAATCGAATACTTACTCAAGCGGCTAAAATCCATGGACAAAGTAAATCTGGCCATCGAATCAAGCAAAGAGATATTCTTATCCATGGCAAAGCAGGGCATGGTAAAACTGAAACCCGGCATTCGCGAATTGATCGACTATTGCAAGCAAAAGGGGATCGCGACCGCATTAGCCACCTCCACCTACCAGCCGCTAGCCAAAAAATACACCGATCATATCACGGGATTTAACGACTCCGACTTTGATGTGATGATTTTTGGGGATATGGCAACTCATGGAAAACCTGATCCCGAAATATTTAATCTTGCCCAAAAGGCATTGAACATCGCTAAAGAAGATTGCCTGATATTGGAAGATTCCCATTATGGCATCATGGCTGCCAATCGTGCAAACATCAAAGCAGTCTGGATCAAAGATATGGTCGATTTGGCGAAATTTAGTGATATATCCATCGATCTAACCTTTGATGATGCATTGCAAATGAAGGAGTGGCTGATTTCACATGAATAAAAATCTGGAAATATTTGTTTCTTTTGCGAGCATCGGAGCCATGACTTTTGGCGGGGGATATGCCATGATACCGATCTTACGCAAAGAAGTCATCGATATCAAAGGCTGGATCACTGAAGAGCAAATGATGGATGCCTATGCCATAGCCCAAGTATCGCCGGGCATCATTGCCGTCAATACATCGGCACTGATCGGATTTCAGTTATACGGAAAAAAAGGCGCACTTAGTGCAGCCTTGGGACAAGTATTTCCTTCGATCTTGATCATCACGCTGATCGCAGCTTTCTTACAGCAAGCCTTTTTAATTCCCATAGTTGCCCAAATATTTGCGGCGATCCGGATTGCCGTTGCGGCACTGATCATCAATACGGCTACCACCTTATTTAAAAAAGGGATCATCGATATCTTTTCCGGCATCATATTTACCATAGCCTTTGTAGCTATTGTCATATTTGCCGTTTCACCGGTATATATCGTGATCTTGTCAGCGATTTTCGGAATACTCGTTAAATCGCTGGGAGGACGAATGACATGATTTACTGGACGCTCTTTTGGGAATTTCTTAAAATCGGCATGGTCGCCATCGGTGGAGGTCTGGCCACACTGCCATTTTTGTATGATCTGACGGTAAAGACCAACTGGTTCACTGCCGCAATGCTTGTCGATATGATCGCGATATCCGAGTCAACGCCCGGACCCATCGGTATCAATATGGCCACTTATGCAGGTTTTACAGCCGGATCGTTTGCTGGAGGTTTGATCGCCTCACTCGCCCTGATTTTGCCGGGAGTGATTTTGATGATGTTTATCGGCAATGCAATGCAAAAATTCAAAAACTCACCGCTTTTGCTCAAAGTATTTTACGGCATCCGTCCGGCAGTAGCAGCCTTGATCGCCTATGCGGCATGGGAAATCATCAAAGTGACCATGCTGAGCCCGGCAGAACAAATCTGGCAGGCACAACTGAAATACCCGGCCATCGGTTTCTTTCTGTTTCTGCTGTTTATCTTAAGACGATTCAAAATCCATCCGATCGCTATCATTGCAATGGCCGCGATCGCCGGAACGATCATTCAATTTTAAAAGGGCTTTCGCCCTTTTTTACGGTTGAGGATCGATGATGTGACCCATAAACAAAATCAAACCGGTTTCTTTATCCCTGATGACCACCGTAAACGGACGATTGACCACGAAACTGTAATCACCAACCGGTGAAGACTTGATTTGCATTTCAACCTTGGTCACTGCGGCAGCTTCCGTACCTTCTTCATCCAACATCCAGAAAGTTTTGTGAAGAATGGAGAATATATGCAAACCATCGGCCTTGGCATCCTGCGCCATGTTGGAAAAATCAGCGATATCATCCA
>PHAF01000143.1:4308-9138 GCA_002841605.1 Firmicutes bacterium HGW-Firmicutes-10
TGTCTTTTAACTCTGCCTGAGCATTGATCATCACTTTGGGCAGCTGCACGGCTACCGAAGAAACTGGCATTTCTTTGATCAGATAATCTTTTAAGTCCTGGTTGCTCAAAGCCACACCGACTCTAGGCAACAGGATCAATACTTCCTGCTTTTGATCTTTGGTCAAAAATGAAGCCATCGATACACGATCATCTTCGTAATAAGGAAGCAACCGGCTGCCCACGACATACTGGATTTTGTCGCTGAAATTTGCAAAGAAATCATTTTTCGTCAGCATTTTGTCGAAAGGTACATCCCACTTCGCCTGAAAGGTCAGTGTATTGATTAAAAACATGACCGTAAGCGCATCGATGGGCGGCTTGATGACCTCTTTGATCCGACCGTTGGTATTTTCCTTGACCCATTGATTGATCGTATCAGCCGCACTGTTTTGACTGAAATCCAACACTGCGACCATCGATCCGTAATGTTTGACGACATCATTCAAAAACGGCTGTTTGACTTTCTCTTTGTAAGCATCTTTGATCCAAACGGAATTATTGATTGAAAACAGTTCCGATTGCTTCAGAAGGTATGACTGAGTCAACCGGCTGAAATCATTCATCTTCTCGACATCCGGATAGCGCAAGACATCCAGCATTTCCTTTAAAGTAGAATTGGCCGCCCCGTTGGCCGTCATGGACAAGGCCATTTGGATACTCACCGGGGAGAAGAAAACATTTTTCTGATCATTGAGTAATTGTTGATATAAAGCGAGCGCAAACTCCCTGTTGGCGATCAGGGCGTCTTGAGGAAGATCACTTACTGATTCCGGATTGGATAAATAACCTTTGGTGTTGACCAAAGCAAAATCCTTTTGCGTCTGTGTACATGCGGCCAAAGCGAATACCGCCAAAAGTATAAATATTTTTTTAAACATACACATCCCTCCATCCATAGTTTACATCCAAAGTGCAAAGGAAACATGATGTTTATTTTATCTTGCAGAAAATTCTTGTTAAGTTGCATGTTTGTGATACAATACTGCCAAATGCGGAGGCAAATATGGAGCTAAGAAGAACAAGATATGAAGATATTGCAGATGTCATGAGCATAATCAATGACTCGATTGCCGGACTGAAATCTACCGGCATCCCCCAATGGCAACAAGGTTATCCCAATGCCTCAAGCATAGAGAACGACATAGTAAAAGGGTGGGCCTACGTGTTGGTCGAAAAAGATGAAATCCTTGCGACTTGTGCATTGTGTTTTGAACCGGATCCCAATTATACCCATATATATGAAGGTGAATGGATCAATCTTTTGCCCTATGCCGTCATTCACCGCATCGCCGTCAAAGCATCCCGTAAAGGCGAGGGATTAGCACTCAACTTGTTAAAACACTGCGAAGAAATCTGTCTGAATAATTACATCTTCAATATCAAAGTGGACACACACCGATTAAACAAATCCATGCAGCGCATGCTCGATAAAGCCGGCTACATTTATTGCGGGATCATATATTTGTCGGATGGTGCCGAACGCTTTGGTTTACAGAAAGTACTGAGGGAAAACACATGATTTATATTTACAATGCCGGTCCGTTGTTCAGTGAGGCCGATCAAAAGCAACGCAAACTGGAAGGGGAGCTTTTACGAGAAATCGGCAAGGATCGCATGGATTTTTTCGTTGCCAATCCGATCGATCTGCCCTTGGATCAAAGCGGGCCTTTGAGCAGTCAAATGATATTTGATACCGATAACCGGCACATTCAAAAAGCCAATGTATTTTTCTTTGAACTCGCTACCGGTGATACAGGGACAATGGTCGAGCTTGGTATGGCCATTCAGCGATTGATCAACAACGAAGATATCAGTATTTATCCGATATTCTCCGATTTGCGACTTGCAAGAAACTCTGCATCCGGTATCGAATGCCCGGTCGGATTCAACAGTTTTGTGACCGGCAGTCTGACGTATCATCAGATAAAGACATACCCGGATTTCGATTCTGCTTTTCAGGCATTTAAAAGAAGCCTTGCGGCTTCTGCTTAATATTGACTATGGTTGAGGATCGAGTACATCGCCCATAAAGATCACCGCTCCGGTGGCATCCGCCAAAATTACGGTGAAGGGTCGATTTACTTTCATATAGGCATCAATGATCGGCATCGAAGTCACGCCCATTTCCACTGAAGTGGCAGCGGCAGCTTCGGTGCCTTTTTCATCGACTTTCAATACGGCTTTATGCAATACGCCGGCAATATGCAACTGCTGTTGCAGAGCGGTCGAACTCATTTTAGAGAAGTCTGCCTTCTCGGGACTAAATGCATCGACCATGCCTAACGCATTTAATGCTTCAGCCAGTTTGACCTCGGTGGCAAGCTGCATTTTCGGAGTCGACAAACGCACCAGTTTCCCTCGGGTTGCACTCAAAATCTGAGCGGTCATATTCTTAAATATTTCGCTGTACAGATCGGCTGTGAGCTTGATTTCTTTGCCTTCTTTAGGCAGAAATACGATCATCGACGATTCAAATTCTTTGTAAGGAAGCATTACGGCCTGATAATCATCGGTTTCCACATAAGGGAAGAATGCATCTTGGTTCATAAACTTAACTTGCTTCGGATTTTTTGCATAAAATGTGTCATCCTGAGTCAGATTCTTATCAAATGTATCGATCCATTCACCCTTGAAATAGACGGTGTTGATCAAAAACATGAGGGTCAGCGGATTGATTTGCTCTTCTACGATCTTATCGATCAAACCGTTGGTATTGTCTTTGACCCATCCGTTGACCGTTTTTGAGGCTTGCGGATCATTGAAATCCAATCCGGCAATAAAAGCACCATAATAGTCTTTATTGATTTTCAAAAAATCATCACGGATAGATTCTTCTACACCTTGACGAATCCAAATCGAATTAGCCAGATTCAAAGTATTATACTTATGGGTCAATAACCTCAATTGAAACTGTTTCATCATTTCTGCGAATTTCAGCTGATCCATGTTTTCCATCGAGAAAGCAGCAAGCATTTGTTGAAGGGTGTTTTGATCGGCTCCCTGAGCCGTCATGCCCAAAGCCAGTAAAATACTGGCAGGAGAGAAGAATGTTCCATCCTTGCCATCCATCAACTGAAAGTGCATATTAAAGGCGAAATCATTATAACTTTTCAGCCACGACTGATCCAACTGATAAACTTCTTCGTTTGAATTCAGGTGTCCTTCCGTTTTGCTTAATACATTCATTGCGGCAGCCGGAGTACATGCACTCAAGGCCAATGCCGTTAACGCAATCATGATCTTTTTCATAACTCCTCCTGTTAAGGCTGCGGGTTTTGGATGTAACCCATAAACGAAATCAAAGAATGTCGGGTATCAAGGATAACGATGGTGAAAGGGCGATCAACGATCATTTCTACATCAAACATCGGTGCAGATTCATCACGCATTTCGACTTTGGTCATCGCTGCGGCTTCCGTACCTTTTTCCACGATGGATAAAAACGTCTTCTGCGTTACATCAGCGATATGCAATCCGGTCAATAAGGCATCTTTTGCCATTTCACTGAAATCAGCGATATTTGATTCAAAAGCATCAATCATTCCCAATTGCTGGAGCAGTTTTTTACCGTCAATTTTGGTTTCAATCAAAACTTTCGGCAAATTCAACCAGACACTCTTCGGATTTTCTTGTGCCTGCTGAGCCAATTGAATCAACTGGTCGGCATTGTAAGCATCATCACTGTCATCCATGATGATCATCATGGTCAAGTCAGGGTCTTTGTAAGGCAATAAAACGACTTGTTTGCCTTCGACATCACTGTGACCCAAAGTCAGCACGGCAGACATCATGTCGACCTCTTTGTTTGCTTTTCCGTAAAACATTTGTTTACGGGTATCGGCTTTGTCAAACTCCGTCGCCCAATCAGCATTGAAGTATAAGGTATTGATCAAAAACATGACCGTCAGGGGATCGATGGGTTCATCGATTGCTGTTGGGATGCGTTTTTTAGTTGCATCAGACACCCATTTATTGATATCTTTGGTCATTTGCGGATCATCGAAATCTCCGACGGCGACCATCGCGCCATAGTATTTTTTATTGCGTTCGATAAAGGATGGTAGAACTCTTTCTTCAAAGCGGTCACGAATCCAAATGGAGTTGGTCATGTTCAACGTCGAATCTTGACGGTTGATCAATACCAGCTGAATGGCCCGCAATGAATCATTGAACTCTTCAAGGGTATAGTCGGACATATGCAGGGTTTCAAGCATCTGCAAAAGGGTATTGTTGGCTGCTCCATTAAGCGTCATGCCCAAGGCAATCATCATACTGGAAGGGGAAATGAAGACATTATCCTCACTTGCTTTAAGAATTTGAAGCATATCGATGGCCAGCTGATTATTGGCACTGGCGACATCATAACTCAACTGAGTGACTTTGTCTTTATCAAGCAAATATCCCGGTGAATCATAAAGCGGGGTGAAGACAGCTTTCGTCGAACATCCGGCAATCATGACCACGGCAAAAAAGGTCAATATTATTTTTTTCATAAAGTACCTCCTTACATCAAGATTATATCACTCAGTCCTTGTTTCGATGATAAAAGAAAGGTAACTTGCTAAAAAACAGGGTTAACATGCACATTGAAAATCATTACTAATTTATTCATTTTTTGCATAAAATATGCGAATATGATATATAATAGTTGCGAGGAGTGATATTATGTTACAGTCGAAAATCCTTTCGATGATCGCACGATGTTCAAAGTCTGAACTGAAAATCATCGAATACATCCGCAACAACCCCATCGATCCGAAAATAATGACGTCCAGTTTGCTAGGCAACC
>PHAF01000003.1 GCA_002841605.1 Firmicutes bacterium HGW-Firmicutes-10
GCTCCGCCGAATACCTTTTCCTCAAAAACCATCTCTTCACTGTCACATGGTTCGAAAGTGATGAATACATGTCCAAACTGACCAGCACCACCGGATTGTTTTTTATGTTTGCCTTCAACCGTTACGGTACCACGAATCGTCTCACGATAAGGGACTTTGGGTTCGGATAATTCAACTTCAACTTTATATTTGGTTTTTAGCTTACTGATAATGACATCGATATGCTGATCACCGACACCAAACAGAATCAGTTCGCCGGTTTCACTGTTCTTCTCAAATTTACAAGAAGCGTCTTCTTCCGCAAGACGTTGTAAACTTGTACTAAGTTTATCTTCGTCATTTTTACTCTTTGGCCATAATGCGACCGAAAGCATCGGCTGCGGGAATTCAATCTTATCATAAACGACAGGTTTGGCTTTGGTTGCCAATGTGTCGCTTGTTTCCGTGAATTGCAATTTAACGATAGCTCCGATATCCCCAGTGAAAAGTTTTCCGACACCGATCTGATGTTTACCTTTGATAGCAAACAATTGAGCGATCTTTTCAACTTTATCTTTCTGAACATTGATGACTTGAGCATCCGTTGTCAAAACACCGGTCATGACTTTAACAAACGAAATACGACCGACAAACGGGTCAACGATCGTCTTAAATACTCGCGCACTGAACGCTTCTTTTTCATTGGTTTCCAACTTCACGACGTTGCCATTAACATCTTTGGCTTCAGTCACACCTTGTTCAGCGTAAGACGGGAAATATTCAGAGATTAAATCCATCAGACGTTCAATACCTGTTAGTTGAATAGCCGATCCGCAGTAAACCGGGCGAATTTCCCCGCTGCGTACGCCGATGCGTACACCCTTAAGGATTTCAGCTTCCGTAAACGGTTCACCTTCAAAGAATTTCTCCATCAGTTCATCATCACCCATCGCAACTGCTTCAGCGATTTGCTCATAATAAGCATCCACCTGACTGCTCATACCTGTCGGGACTTCTTTGGCATTATCGCGATCATTGTGATACCAGGCTTTTTTCTTAAGGATATTGACACTTCCAACGACTTTGCCGCCTTCAATGATCGGCACTTCAAATGCTATGACTGACTTGCCGAAACTGTCGCGCAAGGAATCATAACTCTTTTCAAACGATGCATTTTCTTCGTCCATTTTATTAATGAAGAAAATGGTCGGCAGTTTTCGGGATGTTACGGTTTTCCAGGCACGCTCGGTACCCGTCTGAACACCGTCTTTCGCACTAACTATGATCAATGCATTATCTGCCACGGAAACACCCGAAAGCATTTCGCCGGCATAATCCAAATACCCCGGGGTATCAATAAAATTGATCTTGCAGTTTTTCCATTCGATTGGAGCTAACGTAGTAAATACTGTAACGCCACGCTTGACTTCCTCTGAATCGTAATCAAGGACACTGTTGCCATCGACCGCTTTTCCTACCCGGTCAATTGCTTTGGTATAATATAACATGGACTCGACCACAGCTGTCTTTCCGCTGCCGCTATGCCCTAATAAAACAATATTACGCACCTCATGTGCTAAATAATCTCTCATATGATATTTCCCACTATTCCTTTCTTATTTCAAGTATGGCTTTAAATCAGTAAAGCTGTGCTCGCGAACGTAATGGATCGCTTTGTTTCCTTCATTATCAACGATTTCTTTATCTGCACCCTGATTGAGCAAATATTGTACAAGCTCCAGGTATCCTGAATAACTGGCTCTCATCAGCGCTGTACAACCATTGGCATCCTTTGCATTGATATCCGCATTGGCCTCTACCAATTCCTTGATGACATCCACTCTAAATGCCAGACAAGCTTCCATCAAAGCCGACCGGCCCATTTCATCCTGAGCATTGACATCGGCGCCTTTAGCCACCAAATAACCGACTACGTCCGCATGACCCAAGAAACTGGCTCTCATCAACGCATTGCGACCTTTGTTATCCAAGGCATTAATATCGGCTCCAGCCTCCGTAATCATCTTGACGATTCCTAAATGTCCCTTTTTTGCAGCTCCCATGATCGCTGTTTTGTCATTGACATCGCGTGCATTTACATCTGCACCATTGTCAATCAAGAAACGTACAATGTCTTCGTGACCGCGTTTTGCTGTTCGCATCAGCGCGGTTCTGCCATCGCCGTTCACAATGTTTACATCGGCACCCTGTTTAAACATAGCACTGACTTTCGCAAAGTCACCGGCCGCGGCCGCATCCCAGAATGTTTTGTTTGTTTGATCCATAACAATTCCTCCTTGATTAATCAAACACATCGTTTTTTGATGAAAAAAGGACGGGCACATTAAACCCATCCTAAAACATCAATCGAATTTTAAAACGCACACCAACCGGATTGACAGTTGCCAATACGGTTGATTCTACAGATGGTAAAAGTAAGACCATATTAGCTCACCTCAATTCTGTTGGTACTCTCGTGTTAACTATATTGTAACCAATCCTATGAAATACTCAAGTGTTTTCACCTAAATCCCACAAAAATATTAAAGCGCTTTCTTTTTACTGAGAAATCTTTGAGTATACATACTGCATGAAAGACTCTACGTCATCGGCATCCAAGGTGTTTTCGGAACTTACATCAAAACGATGCTCTTTATCTGCCAAAAAGCGACGTCTGGATTGCAGAAAGTATGTCCTTAATACCCTTCCCGGTACATCCGGAATCGGATCATTCCAGGTCGCATCCAAATACAACCACTCCCCGCCGGCATAAACGATATTCCAAGCATGTTGAATGGATTGAGCGCTTACGATTCCCGCCCGGATATCCAGCAGCCGCATGATTTGCAGAAATGCCCGTGCATACCCACTGCACACAGCCACTTTTAGATTCAATGCCCCATATGCGGTAAAAGAAGGGTGATCGACATATTTGCTCAAATCCAGTTCTAGAACGCTTTCGTCATAGGCAATGGTCTTGACCAGATAATCATGGATCGTCTCGATTTTTTGAACATCCGTCATATCCGCAGTTATCAAAGACTGAATGATCGCATTCGACATCCTGATCACGTCCTGCTTATATTTCTCATCCGGTTCGATACGGATGTACATCGTTTTATACTGAATGCTTCCGGCAGTTTTATATTCAATGATTCCCTGCTTCAAACTAAACGGGGAAACCATCAATGTATCCAAATACAAATACACACGTTGTAACGATATATCCGCTTCAGAAATGTAAGGCACTTCCAAAATGCCGATTTCATAATTTTTATAAAGGAGCAATGCCAATTCCTGCTCGGAAGAAATGGAATACATTGTCGTTTTACTGAAGAAATTCCCCAGCTGAACTCGTTTGAAGGTGTGACCCGGTGCGACCATCTGTGTTGGTTCGATGACCCAGGTTTCCTCAAACTGCTGCGAACTAAAAGGCCACAACGAGCAGCCTGATAAAATGACGGTCAATAACAGGATCAAATATTTCTTCTTCATTAAATACCTCACAACATCCGACAAAAGAATATGCTATGTGCCTTTTATTTGTTACAAAATCATTGTACAATGAAATTCGAGGTGAGACCAATGAAATTTAATGAATATGTATATCTTCGTCCGGATTTTGATACGATCAAAGCCGGCGCTTTAGAATTGATTGAGAAATTTTCTAAGGCAAACGATGTTGAAGAGCAACTCGGATTAATTAAGCAGTTCAATGCTGACAGGTTTAACGTGATGACAGCCAATGTGTTGTGCAGCATTCGTCATTCCATCAACACCAAGGATGAGTTTTATGAATCAGAAAATAATTATTGGGACCAGCAAGGTCCATTGTATGAAGAACTGACTGTTAACTTTTATAAGGCTTTACTGGAATCCCCTTTTATAGAGCAACTCCAGGCTAAGATGCCACAGGCATTCTTTAAAATCGTCGAGTTTTCACTGAAGTCTTTTGATCCAAAAATCATAGAAGATCTTCAAGAAGAAAACCGGCTTTCATCTGAGTATCAAAAGCTGATTGCTTCGGCTCAGATTGAGTTTGACGGGAAAGTATATACCCTTCCTCAGTTGACCCCTCTGACGCAATCCACAGACCGCAGCATTCGTAAACGTGCCACCGATGCCCGATTGGGATTCTTCGAACAGAACGAATCCAAATTGGATGAGATTTATCATGATTTGGTGCAGCTGCGCGATAAAATCGCCAAAAAACTGGGATATAAAAACTTTATTGAGCTTGGTTATATCCGGATGATGCGTTTGGATTATGATGCTGCGATGGTCGATGTTTTCCGTAAGCAAGTCCTTTCAGATATCGTACCGGTTTCAAAGAAACTCTTTAAACGCCAACAAGAACGCTTGGGATTGGATAAACTGTTGCACTATGACCTTGGTTTCGAATTTACCAGCGGTAATGCCAAACCCATCGGCGATCCGGATTTCATTGTTGAAAACGGACGCAAGATGTACCATGAGTTATCGAAAGAAACCGCACAGTTCATTGATTTTATGCTCGATCGCGAGTTGGTGGATTTGGTAAGTAAACCAGGTAAGGCCGGAGGCGGTTACTGTACGTATATCGCAGATTATCAATCACCCTTTATCTTTTCGAATTTCAACGGGACTTCCGGAGATATCGATGTATTGACTCATGAAGCCGGACATGCTTTCCAGGTATTTTCTTCCCGTCATATCGAAGTTCCTGAATGCATGTGGCCTACCATGGAAAGTGCTGAAATCCACTCAATGTCAATGGAATTCTTCACATGGCCTTGGATGGAGAACTTCTTTGGTGAGCAGGCCCAAAAATATCGCTACACTCATTTGGGCGGAGCAATCAAGTTCATTCCTTACGGAGTTTTGGTTGACCATTTCCAACATGAAGTATATGCAAATCCGGATATGTCACCGGACCAAAGAAAATCGGCATGGCGCAAGTTGCAGAGACAATATTTGCCGCACATCGATTATGCTGAGAGTGAATTTTTGGAAAAAGGCACGTTCTGGTTTCAACAGGCACACATTTTCCAAATGCCGTTTTATTACATCGACTATACACTTGCTCAAATCTGTGCACTTCAATTCTTTAAACGCATTCAAGATAAGGATGAAAACGCATGGAAAGATTATCATCACTTGTGCACCTTGGGTGGAACGATGTCCTTTACCGGCTTAGTTAAAGAAGCCAACCTGAAGTCACCTTTTGAAGAAGGTTGTGTCAGTTCGGTAATCACAACGATCGATCAGTGGTTAGAGGGCGTCGACGACAAAGTGCTCTAGTATGTCCCTGAAAAATTTCCTGTATAAATTGTCTCGTAACGGGCGTTTTGGTGAATGGCTGACGCACATCAGCGCGCTCAATTTCCCTGGATATAAAAAGGTCGTTTCTCATATTTACTGTGTAACCAATAATACAGTACCCACAGAGATCGACTCGGTGATGGTCACGCGTTTCGGGCTAGTCGTAATTGAAACAAAACATTTCTCTGGCACATTGATCGGCCATTACGATAAAGATCAGTGGACGTTACAGTTCAAGCACCATAAACGCAACCTGTATAGTCCAATCCGTCAAAACCAGACCCATATTTATGCCTTAAACAAAGCGCTACCGCAATACAAGCATGTGCCAAAATTTTCTTTGATTGTGGTTGATGAAGCTTGTACCTTACAAGTGACGGCAGATGAAAACAATCGTGTCGTACACCGGTGGCAACTCAATAAGCCGTTAAAATTATGGCTTAATACCCAACCGATGGTATTATCACGCAAAGAGGTGCGTGAAATCGCTGATCAGTTGCGCAAAATGAGATACATTTCCAGAAAAAACAAAAAGACGCATATGCGTCATGTACAAAGTAAAAAGCAGTCGGATTGATTCCGACTGCTTATTTTATTGAGCAGCTTTTTCGGCTTTATCGAGTTTCTCGACTTTGACCAACATCCAATAACCGATAACAAACAATATGATCAGTGCCAAGATTCCGTTACGTGATGAACCGGTCGTGACCGCCATGATTGCTAGTATCATTGGGCCGAAGAAATCCGCAAATTTACCGAAGATATCGAAGAATCCGAAGTACTCGTTGGACTCATTTTTAGGAACGATTTTACCATAGTAAGAACGAGACAGGGATTGGATTCCACCTTGAGCCATTCCGACCGCAACGGCCAAAACCCAGAACTCCCATGCTTGATCCAATTGATAACCAAACAGCGATATACCGATATACATCAGAATGTAGAATTTCAACAATTTCAATGCACCATGCTTTTTAGCCAAAACACCGGCCAAAATCGCAAACGGGAAGGCTACGAATTGAGTAAGCAATAAAGCTCCGATCATTTCAGTGGTCCCGATACCGACTTCACCACCATAGGTTGTCGCCATCGATATGATGGTATAAACGCCATCGATATAACAGAAATAACCAACGATATAATAGAATAGTTTTTTGTTTTTATAGATTTTCTTAAGGGTAACAAATACACGCCCAAATGCCTTCGACACAACTTTAGGCTGCGGTTCCAGGTAATATGTCTGTTTGACATTTTTTAGAATCGGAATCGTCAACAGACCCCACCAAACGGCTGTAATCAAAAATGAAATCTGTGTTGCTTGAGTCACAGAGATACCAAATGGTTTGGTAAAGATGAGCACGATACCGACGATAAACGGAATCGTACTTCCGATGTATCCCCAGGCATATCCCTGCGAAGAAACCATATCCATGCGATCGTCAGTCGAAACATCGACTAACATCGAATCGTAGAAAATATTACACGCGGAATAACCGACACGTGCAACGATGAATAAAAGTAAGAATGCCATCCAATCCGTGGTAACTGCCAAGGTGAATGCTCCCAAAATACCCATCGCCAGAAAGGCAACGAACAACTTTTTCTTCATTCCCTTATAATCGGCAATTGCCCCTAAAATCGGAGCCATGATGGCCAAAATGATAACAGCAACGGAAGTGGCTGTCCCCCACCAGGCGGACACGATGTTACTTTCAACTCCTGCGTTTTCAGCAAGTCCTCTAAAATAAATCGGGATCGTAGCGGTAACACTTAAGATAAATGCTGAGTTGGCAATGTCATATAAAATCCAACTCTTCTCAGATTTGGTCAGCTTCATACATTTCCCCTTTTCTTTTTGTTTTCATTATATCAGAGATTTATTATTTGTTGTAAATTCTTTGTTAAGACTGAATATTTCTTCACGATTTGCGGATTGATTTCCGATGATTCATCAGTCGAGTAATTCAAAATCATCTCAATATACTGAACTTTCCTGTAATAAAAAAGCAACGTCTCCGTTGCTATTTTGCTAAAAATGCTTCGACCCGAGATGCTAAATCGACACTGCCGATGACAATGATCACGTCCTTAGCCTCAAAACGGGCATCCGGTCCGGGCGATAGAATCATTTGCTTCCCTCTTCTTATCGCGATCACGGTTGCCTGTGTATGTTGATAGAATGCGGCATCTTTGACCGTCAAACCGATGATTGACGAATTTTCAGGTATTTCAAACTCAAACTTTCTTAAAGGATCGGTATAACTGAATCGATCATTAAGGTCAATGATGTGTTCGACTAGCAAGACGATTTTTTGGTCCAATAAATCTCTTTCTTTCATCAAATCCTTCAACTGCAGTTTCAAGTTGTGGATATCATTTGTAAAAGAATACTGTTGCAAATATTTCAATGCATTTTCTTTTGATTTGATAACGACACCACTGTTGTGATGAACTTCAACGATATCTTCATCTTGCAATAAGTTCAAAGCTCTGCGGATCGTTTCCGGTGAAACGCCATACTCACTTGACATCATTGAACGACCAGAGAACTTTGTGTTCTCTTTTAAATCGCCGCGTGCAATACGGGCGCATATATCTAGTGCGATTTGTGCGTATACCGGTTGATCCGGCGCTGATTTTTTCATAGTTTCACCTGCCATCAGCGATATTATAACATATCGCTTTTATTTTTACTGTTGGCTTCTTTGAAATCACTGGTAACTAAAGTATATACATTTTTGAGTTCCGTCGGATATCCGAAGAAATAACCTTGCCCGTATAAACATTTGTTTTTAAGCAAGAAATCTCGTTGCTCTACATTTTCAATCCCCTCAATGACCAGCTTCAAATCAAGTTCATCTGCAAGATTAATGATGGCTTCCAAAATCATGTCCTGCTTGTCATCCAGTCCGATATTCTTGGTAAATGTCCGATCGATTTTCAATATATCAATAGGCAGTGTTCGCAAATACGTCAATGAAGAATAACCTGATCCGAAATCATCGAGTGCGATGCTGAATCCCAGATCCCCCAAAAATCTTAAGTTCTCAATGGCCACATCGAAATTCGCTATCAAGGCCGTTTCAGTCACTTCGATTTGTATGTGACTTGTATCAATTTGATACCGATGAACCAGAGATTCCACCTTTGACATAAGTTGAGCGTTGGCTAACCCTTTTGCGGATAAATTGAGGGAAATTATAATATCCTTCAGCTCATTTTGACTCCACTCTTTGCAAAGTTTAATAACGGATTCAAACACGAATTCATCTATCAGATGAATGAGTCCGGTGTTTTCTGAATATTCGATAAAGATTGCCGGTGATACCTGCCCAAACGACGGACTTTTCCAACGGATCAATGCTTCAAATCCGATGATTTTGTTTTCAATCATTTGATAAATCGGTTGAAATACCAGATTCAAATCACGATTATCAATCGACTTTCTCAACTCGTTCATCATTGTCACTCGCTCTAAGCGTTGCAAATGGAACGATGGTGTGAAAAAGTGGTAATCATTCTTTCCTTTTTCCTTAAGTTGATGAATGGCAGCATTTGCAGCTTTGTATAGATCCGCAAAATTATCGCCATCAATCGGATATCGGGCAACACCCATCGTGCATGTCATAAACAGGATTTGATTTTCAATATTCCATGACTGATTGACACATTTTTTGATTTCTTCCAAAAAGTTGATCAATTGGTTGTCAGGATAGTTTTTCATATCCATCAAAAATAAAAACCCGTCGCTGTCACGACCCATGATGTCATCCTCACTGATCAGCGGTTTTATACGGTTAGCAATTGATGCTATCAGTTGATCTCCGATATGATATCCAAGAAGTTCATTGACATTGGAAAAATCATCAAAGTCCATACAAATAAGAGCGAAACTGTCTTCGGGATTTTGGTATGAAATCATTTGGTCGATTATCTGCGACAATTTATTTCTGTTTGGCAATTGAGTCAATGGATCAAAGGTTGCCTGGTGGATGAGTCGATCAGAAAGTACTTTAAGTAAGGTCAACCGGGACTTCAGTATTATGAAAAACAGCAATCCTGAAGTTATGACATAAAACCAGCCTTTATATGTTTGCATTTTGATAAATGTATCATAATCATCCACAAACGCTGCAAGCCATTGGTCAGACCAAATTATCCAGACGATTCCAATAATCAAATAGATGATCAGAAAGCGGAGCGCTTCAAAAAATGGCTTACCCTGCAAGCTTAGTCTTTTTCGATTTAGGTGTTGGACTAATCCAAGAAGTCGCTTCATTTGATCACCTTGTGGATATTTCCATTACGAACAATGTAGATATTATAACACTCGGACTATTTCTATCAAGCAAATCGGGTCATTTTCGTTCTTTATTTCATCTTTTACGTATGTCACAAAGGTAACTCTCTGATTTTGAAGAGCCAATAACAAATGACAGCAGGCAATTCCTGCATCAATCCATCGCAGATGGCTGACGAAAATATCCTTGACATCCAATCGTTTACGGAAGGTCAGGGCTATCGAATCTTCTTTTACCTTAAAATACCATGGCTGACCATTGGTTGCTGATGGTGCGATCCGCACTGACTCAAGAATTTGATCCCAATATGGGAAATCACGGATTTGAGTTATGTCAAGTCGTCTGAACTGAGATAACTCATTTCGATGTAGAGGTTCGTCCGGCCAACCGACGGCCAAAGTAACCATTGCCTTCATCCCGTCAACATCATCATGTTTTGAAGTTGCCATCCCCAACCAGCATGTCCCCAAACCATTGGCACTGCAAAGCAAATCAATTTTCTGCAAGATCAAACCTGCATAAAATCCGGCGAGTGGATGTTCTTGAGCACTAAAAACCAGTCCCACCGGCGGTTTGAAATTGAGGTAGCCTCTTAAGTCCTGTCCTTCGACGATCATTATTTCATACTTAAAATCACTCACGATCGGATGCATTTGCTTCGAAGAATCAATGATTTCTTGAAGAAATTCACGAGCGGGTGGCTGTTCATTATAGCGTCGGATGGACTTGCGTCTAAAAATATAAGGATATATATTTGTTTCCATACAAACCTCTTTTTAAGTATATCACAATATAAAAAGAGTCTGTTACTCAGACTCTTCGATCATTAATGTATGTTTTCAACAACTCGACAATGGTCGCAGTATCGGTAACTTTACCAAACGATACGACTTTTTCATCGAACACCAATCCAGGCGTTCGCATGATCCCATAATTGGCAATATCCTTAAAATCCGTAACTTTCACAAAATCAGCACCTATTCCCAATTGTTTTACCGCTTCGCGGGCATTGATTTCCAGTTTCTTACAATTCGGACAACCGGAACCTAAAATTTTGATGATCATATTTTTTCCTCCCTTATCCCATCAGGATATTAAATAAAAAGCCGATTAGCATGATGCCAAAAGTACAATACACAACAAACAAAGTCAACAGACGGGGTTTCACTGCATTACGAAGCAAAATGATCGAAGGTAAACTTAATGTCGTAACAGCCATCATAAATGCCAACACCGTTCCAAGCCCGACACCTTTTTCAACAAGCGCTGCAGCAATCGGTAATGTGCCGAATATATCCGCATACATCGGAACACCGACCAGCGTAGCCAACGGTACGGAGTACCACTTATCCACACCCAATACAGCCGTTATCCAGGCTTCCGGTATGTAATTGTGGATAGCAGCACCAATCCCGACACCGATGATAACAAACAACCAAACTTTTCGAATGATGAATAATACTTGTTCTTTCGCAAAGTCCATCCGGTCTTTACGGGTCATGTCTTCAGCTTCCAATTGGACCATCGGGTTCTCATAAACAAATGGTTCCACATACTTTTCCATTTTTAACCAGGAAATCAGTGTTCCCCCGACCACAGCAAGTACTAATCCAACAAAAACATAAGCTAAGGCAACATTCCAGTTAAAAATACTTGCTAATAGAAAAACGGAGGCCAGATCGACCAGCGGAGATGAAATCAGAAATGAGAATGTCACTCCAATCGGTACTCCGGCATTGGTAAAACCGATAAACAGCGGAATCGAAGAACAAGAGCAAAACGGAGTGACCGTTCCTAAGAGTGCAGCAACGATTCGAGCGGTTACGCCATGGAACCGACCTAATATGCTGCGAGTCCTTTCCGGCGGGAAATAACTTTGAATATATGAAATAGAATAAATCAAGACTGACAACAATATGAATATCTTGATGACATCATAAGCGAAGAACTGTACACTTGATCCTAATCTTGTTTCAATATCGATGCCAATCCACATCAGAACCTTTCCAACCAGATCATTTAACCACAGCATTTTCAAAAGCTGATCATTTAACCACGTAAACACAAACATTTTATTTCCTCTTTCCCTCTACAACACAAAATATTCAAGTTCGCTTAACAGCGATTGGACCATCTCTCTGTTGATTTGATAACGGGTCCAAATCCCGTCTTTGGTAGCCAATACCAATCCGCATTCTGTCAGTTTCTTCATATGAAACGACAGCGTTGGTTGAGTAATGTCCAATCGTTCCAACAGATGACAGGCACACAAGTCTTTTTGCTTCAAATCCTTAAAGATCGCATACCTCGTTGGGTCTGCCAACGCTTTATAACAAGCAACCACGTCCATGTCATCACCTCATATCGACGAATATCTATATATTATCATCATATAGATGTTTGTCAATATATAAAGGAGATTTTCGAAGTATTCTTATTCTGTCAATAAATAAACAATCCGGCAATCATTCCGACAAGTGCTGATAAAAAGATGACCAATGCAAAGTACGTGAATGCTTTTTTAATACCCAAGAATCGGGAAATGACGATCATATTCGGCAAGCTTAACGAAGGTCCTGCCAGCAACAAGGATGTCGCAGGTCCCGGAAGCATGCCCAAAGACATAAACCCGTTGACAATAGGAACTTCGGTAAGTGTCGCAAAATACATGAAAGCACCAAATACGGAAGCAATCATATTGGCTCCATATGAATTGTTTCCGACATACTTAACCATAAACGATGAAGGTATCAGCGCTGTGATCACTCCTGCCGCAAATATACCGATAATAAACAACGGAACGATCTTCTTGGCAAGATCAAATGTCGCTACGCACCAGTCAATCAGTTCCTGCTTTTTGAAGAAGCGGAAAAGGATCACCATTAAGACAACGGTCAATCCTCCGGTTGGAATCGGATTTTTTACGCCTGAAATCAAAATGCCGACCAATACCGCAAAGAAAAGTGCATTTTGCCATAAGCTGCGGCTTTTGTCATCCTCAATCTGAAACATGGCTTCGTTGGCATCGACTACTTCACTTTTGTTATAAAGCAGATACATCGTATAACCGATGATCATCGATAATCCGATGGCTCCGATCACCCGGACAAGTCCGATATTGAAGCCGATCATGCTGAATGTCATGATGATAGCCAAGACATTTATGGCTGGTCCTGAGAACAAAAATGCGATTGCTGGTCCGATGCCTGCCCCTTTTTTACGAATGCTCGCAAACATGGGAAGTACCGAACAGGAACACACCGCCAGAATAGCACCGGATATTGCAGCAATCACATAGGACATCCCTCTGTGAGAGTTCGGTCCGAAGTACTTCATGACGGCCCCTTGCGACATAAATTGCGCAATTGCTCCAGACAAGAAAAAAGCAATCGTAAGAGAAATAATGCGATGAATCGTAAAATAATTAACTAAAGCATCCCATCCGCCAATAATGATATCCATAACTTACCTTCCCTTTCCAATGCCATTAAGCAATGTTTATACAATCATTCAAGCCCTTCGATGATCCGCTTTGACGAACCTCTCGGATTACAACCCAAGACATAATCATCATGATTAATAAGATTACTTTTATCCAGAATCAAAACCGGATTATCATCCATATGTCGGATGATGGCATCCAGCATTTCTTTGCTTGCACCTTCACTTAGTGACAGTGAGTACAAAATATACTTACCTTCTCTTTTCATTCGGACAAAACCCAAATCCTTCATTTTTGCGAGATGTCTGGATACTTTGGGTTGCGATAAATTGAGTAAGCCGCAAAGCTCACAGACAAACAAATCCGATTGAGCCAACAAAACCAGTATGCGCAGTCTAGTCTGGTCCGATAGTAATCGGATAAACTCATTTAAGTTTCCCAATGACGTCACCTTCTTTCATATATGAATATGCGTATATGTATATATTATAACTGTACGCCATTTCTGTCAAACAGAAAAAAGGCAGTTTCAATATCGAAACTGCCCAGAAAACTATTTAGACAACTTAATGAATTTCTCGATGTCTTGTTCAATCAAAGCCAGCGAACTTCTGAAGAAATCCGGATTGCGAACATCCACATTCATACGCATTGCCACATCAGCAATCAGTTCCTTGCCTGTCGCATTAAGCAATTCATCATACTGCGCAACGAATTCATCACCGCGTTTCAGATATTCCGCATACAATCCTTTTGAAAACAATAAACCAAATGCATATGGGAAATTATAGAAATTCAAACCTGCCGAGTAATAATGCGGTTTATTGATCCACATATACGGATGTAAGAAGTTTTGATCCAAACCGTCGCCATAGGCTTCTTTTTGAGCAGAGATCATCAATTCCTTCAATTTTCCAACCGATACCACCGAGTTCTTCCTTTGTTCAAACAGTGCGCTTTCAAACAAGAAACGGCTGTAAATATCAACAATGACCTGCGTGGAATCGGAAATCGATGATTCCAATATCGCTAATTGCTCTTCTTTCGAAGCGTTTTTCAAGGCTGCGTTGACAACGATCGTTTCACAGAATATCGAAGCGGTCTCCGCAATGGGCATCGGATAACGGCTGTTCAAAACCGATTCATCCACCAAGGTGGCCCCATGATAAGCATGACCCAACTCATGCGCCAAAGTGGTCATATTTGAGAAACTGCCATCAAAATTTGATAAGATACGTGATTCTTTGATCGTGTGAAGATTGGCGCAAAACGCTCCTCCACGCTTTCCTTCGCGAGGCTCGACATCAAGCCAGGCTTTGTCATAGGCATGCTGCGTAAAGTTCGCAAGCCTTTGTGAGAACGTGCGAAACTGCGATATGATAAAATCCATGGCTTGTGCATAGGTGTATGTCATATTGACTTCACCCATCGGTGCAAACATATCATAAAACGGCAGACCGTTGCTATGACCTAACAATTCGCCTTTGCGACGCAAATATTTACGGAATGCCGGTAAGTATTCGCGCATAGCTGTTAACATCGCATCGAGTGTTTCTTTGTCCATCCGTGACTTAATCAATGTTTCTTCCAACGCAGATTCAAATCCGCGCAGTTCACACAAAGTCACGACTTCTCCCTTGATTCCATTCAATGATGCTGCGGATGATTCTTCGATTTTCTTGTATGCATCCATCTCCGCGTTATATCCGGCAAGGCGTTTCTCTTTATCTTCACTGTACGCCAGATTGCGTACAGCCGGAAGAGGCAACGACTTCTTCTCGCCATCCAATACAACATCGACCATCAATGTCGATGAAAGTTTGTTTTGAAGGTTGCTCCACGCCGTCGAACCGGTCATCGTCATTTTCGAAATGGCAACCTCTTCCTTTTCTGATAACATATATTTGCTTCGCAGTTTTATTTGGTCCAGATAGAATGCATATTCTTTCAACTCAGCAGATGATTCGATAATACTATCCAGAGAATCCAAACCTTTCAAGTACGTTTGAAAAACGACGCTCGGTTGAGTCAATACCGTAGATTTCATGTTTAATTTATTCAAGTAGTCCAAAGCAACTTCATTTCTGGCATCGGTCGCACTGGTCAAACTGGCAAACTGAGACAACTTCGATAAGTAAGTCGTGATTTCTTCACTGTATCTTATAAACCGGACAATGACTTCTTTAGGATCTTGATCCCCTTTCACCGAGATATTGACCCACTCACTAAACTCATCGATTTTTTCATCCAATAACTTTAAATCTGAGACAAATGCCTCATCCTCGAATGACTCATATAATTCTTTCAAACTCCAGCGCATATTTGGCCTCCTCTATTTGATATAGTTCTTCAATGCTTCAAATGCCGAATTCTTAAAACTCTGTGCAGCTCCCCAGTCAAATCGAAGCAATCCCTGACCGCCTCCGCCGCCACAAGCAAATACCCGGGTAGACCCAGTAGTATCATCCAAGACAATCGTCAGTGTCAGACGGTTTCCGGCCCGATAGTAATGCTTTTCATAAATGATAACGACCGTCATATTGCCAACCGCTCCTGTCATATGACGACCGATACATGTCCCTGTGATACTTCCGTCAATGATATGCTGATCGAGCAGTTTCTCAGCCTCATGCATCGAACAACGAACATAAAATGTATCCATGCGTACCCTCTTTCACTCTGCTATTTAGCGTATCACAATCAACCAAAAAAGAAAACCCGTCAAACGGGTTTAGTCGATTTTTGGCAGATCATCCACAAATTTCAGAAAATCTTTATACGATCCTTGATAGGTAGGTTCTAGAGCATGTTCTCTCACTATTGCATGATCTTCAATTAAATATGTCGCAATGTTCAACTTACCGGCAATCAGATCTTCGTAAGTATCATTGCCCACCATCAGACATTCCGAAGGAGACTTTCCGATTTCACTCAACACTTCCAGATAGAATTTCGGTTGCGGTTTACAGTAATGATTATCCTCAAAGGAGGTCACATAGCTGAAATCACCGATATCCAGCCCGGCCCAGTCAATTCGCTTTTTAATGGCCAATCGCGGAAACATCGGGTTGGTCGCAATGACCAGCTGATAACCTTTTTCTTTCAAAATCTTAACAGCTGAAAGTATATCTTCATTTCTTGATACGGACTGACGTACCGCATCAAAGTCGGTTTGATAAAAATGATTGAAGCGTGCTTTATATTCATCCAACTGCTCATTGACTGACAATTTCATGGCTTCCATAAAAACTTCTTCATTGGTGCGATGTTCGGTGTTGGCGACCATGGCTTTGGTGGCACCCCAAATCAAATCAACGAAACTCTTCAAATCGTGTTTATCGCTGAAATGTCTGGATAGCGATCCGAAATACACTTTCTCAAATACTTTAATATCCATTGGCAGCAGAGTACCATCCAAATCAAATAATATCGTGTTGATCATAACATCCCTCACTTACATATGACCTATTGTACCTTTATTCAAAGATTCGGTCAAATAAAAACACAGGGAGTTACCCTGTGAATTTCTTCCACATCGACTCAAATACGTTCATCTGAGAAATGGCAGTGGTGACCTTTTCATTGATCTCAGACACAAAATCCTGGTCAGAAATGGTAATCAAATTTGTTCTTACATTATATATCGCACTGATAAAACATGTCGATGCCAGTTGCGCTCCAACCAAACCGTCACTGCGAGCGTTGATGTTTCCATATTCGATCACAAGAATCGCACTTTTAACCACTTCGATCGCCCACATTGCGACTGATAATGGAACAAGCGTCGCAGTTTTAGTTGCATCCTCAATCGCAGCATTTCTATCCAAGATCTCATCCGGATTGGACTTTGGCAATCGAAAGGCTTGCATCACCGCTTCGAAGGATGCTTTATCTTCATCCGCCTTATCCAACAACAGCTGTTGGATATCACGCATTTTCCCGAGAACATCCTGAAACACAGGTTCATGCTCAAGATATTTTTTCTTTCCAATGCTCAAATTAGCAACCATCATGACCAGCGATGCTGCCATGGCCCCTGTGATTGCCGCTGCCGTTCCACCGCCGATCGTCGGTTCATCCGATGCCAGTAATTCGCAATACATATCCAATGTCATATCTTTGATCATACGTTTTCTCCGTTTCTAACGATAACTTCGCCCTTTTTTAAAACCGTGTGTACCTGATTGATACCCATATGATACACCAGATGAGCATAGTTGGGGCAGTCGAAGATTGCGATATCCGCATCTTTGCCAGCCTCGATACTACCGATTTTATGTGCGCGGTTGATTGCGGCCGCTGCATTTAGTGTCAATGCGGTAATGACTTCTTCGATCGACATCTTCATCGATAAGCACGCAATAGCCATTAACAGCGGCATTGAGTAACTGTAGCAACTGCCCGGATTAAAGTCTGTAGCCAAGGCAACGACCAATCCTTTATCAATCATTTCCCTGGCTTTGGCATATGGTTCCCGAAGAGAGAATGCGGTCAGTGGCAACAATACGGCCGTAACATGATGCTTGCGCATTTCTTCAAGACCTTCTGTATCGCTAAACAACAGATGCTCGGCACTGATTGCATTGAGTTTCGCGGCTAAATGAGCTCCTTTACCGTTGGTAATTTCATCAGCATGGATTTTCAGTTCAAACCCGGAAGCTTTGGCCGCCGTCAGGATACGTTCTGCCTGCGAGTAATTGAATGCGCTTTTCTCAAGAAATACATCACAGAATTCTGCCAGTTTCTCTTTTGCTATGCGCGGAATTATTTCTTCGATGATCAACTTAACATATTTTTCTGGTTCATTTTTATATTCCCTGACAATCGTATGTGCAGCCATTAAGGTCGACACTACTGAAAGCGGACCGGATTCATTTAACTTTTTGGCTACTCTGCATTGTTTGATTTCATCTTCCAATGTACCCCCGTATCCGCTTTTCGCTTCTACGGTCGTGACTCCCATTTTCGCCATTTTATATAATCGCTGTTTTGCCAATGAATAGAGTTCTTTTTCAGATGCCAAACGAGTCGCATCGATCGAACGCTGAATACCTCCACCTTTTTCCATAATTGAAATATAACTTTCATTGGCCATTCTCATCGAGAACTCATCTTCCCGGGTCCCCGCAAAAACCAGATGCGTATGTGCATCGATCAGTCCGGGTAATACGATTTTCCCTTTTGCATCAATGACTTCAGCATCGCGTGCCAGGTTTTCATCCATTTCCCCCGATTTGCATACTTTTATGATCTTTCCGTCTTGAATCAATATGCAACCGTCTTCAATGACCGTCAGATCATTCATGCCTTTTCCGCCTCTTCCGCTTCTGCCAATAGGCGTTACGATTTGACTGGCATGGGTGATCAAAACTTTTTTCATATCAATCCCTCCAGTTGAGTTTCAAGAATCTTGTCTTTATCCACATTATTGAAACGCAGATAATAGGCAGCACTGTCAACGATCGCTTCCATCGGAACCAACCCGACGATTTCACTTCCGCAAACCGATACGCCATAACGCAAAGCCTCCATTTTGACCGTTTCAAACACCCGGTAAATCGGTGTTTTGGTATAGTCAGTAATGTTCATGGTCACTTGAACCAATCCACGCTGTTTTACTTCGACCCCGCCGGCTTTGATATATCGATATCCCCCGGAACTGTTGCGAATGGCTTTAGCTATCTTGTTGGCAATGGTTACATCGCTCGTTGCCAAATCGATATTGAATGCGATCAGTGGCATCCGCGCCCCTACCGCAACGACTCCGGCCGTAGGATGGGGCTGATCAATACCAAAGTCCGGTTTCCACCGTGCATCGGTCATTTTTTTGGCCATACCTTCAAATTCACCTTTTCGGATATCCGCAAGATTCTCCCGGTGAGATGCGGTGGCGGCTGCTTCATATAAAAATACCGGCACTTGTGTTTGTAAGGCTATTTGTTTTCCGACTTCTTTGGCCAAAGCAACACACTCGGCCATTGACATATTTTTGATAGGGATAAACGGTACGACATCGGTCGCCCCCATGCGCGGATGCTGGCCTGTATGTTTGGTCATATCAATCAGACGGGTCGCAATCACAACGGACTGTATAACTGCCTCCTTAACGATATCCGGATCACCGGCCACGGTAACGACGACACGGTTATAATCCTCATCGGCTTCCACGTTTAATAATTTCAACCCGGAAACTTCACTAAATGGGGATGTGATCGCATCGATGACTTCTTTGTTTCTGCCTTCACTGTAGTTAACGACGCATTCGACGATTTTATTCATGGGATTTCCTCATCTTCCTTTTTATTTCCTCAATATCTGCCACATAAGGGATGGTGATATGGCTGCGTTGATCCAAAGATTCATTGAAAAACTCGCTGGTCTCAATGGCATGGGGGTTGGATGCCCAGTTGCGTCGGGCGACCCCGCCCATCACATCCCAAATCATTGATCTTTGTAATATGTCATCGACCCGTTTGGAACCATCCAGAACCAATCCGAAGCCACCATTGATCGATTTGGAAACACCGACACCGCCACCATTATGCAAGGCAACCAGACTCATACCCATCGCGCTGTTACCGGCGTAGATCAGAGTGGCCATATCGGCCATGATATTACTGCCGTCTTTGATGTTGGATGTCTCTCTAAAGGGAGAATCCGTTCCTCCGGTATCATGATGATCGCGTCCCAGCATGATCGGACCGACTTGTTGGTTGCGTACCATTTCATTGAAAGCCAATGCGATTTTCAAGCGACCATTGGCATCTTGATAGAGGATGCGGGCTTTGGTACCGACGACCAGCTGATTAGCCTTGGCATTTTTGATCCAGTCATAATTGTCTTTGTCTTGATACCGGCGGCTGGGATCGATACATTTCATCGCCATCGCATCCGTCAGTTCTAAGTCTTCTTCCTTGCCGCTAAGACATACCCAGCGGAAAGGTCCATAACCATAATCAAACAAATGCGGTCCAAGAATGTCTTCCACATAGGATGGCCAGATGAAGCCGTCCTGATCATCATGACCGTTTTTCGATATTTCTTTGATGCCGCTGTCATAAAGGGATTTTAAGAAGGCGTTGCCATAATCAAAGAAGTAAGTCCCTTTTTCAACTAACCTTTTAACAGCCTCATAATGACGTTTTAACGTCACATCGACCAAACCTTTAAAGGTAGATTCATCTTCCTTTAACAAGCGTGTACGCTCATCAAAAGTGATGTCAACAGGACAATAACCACCGCTATACACATCGTGACATGAAGTCTGATCCGACAAAAGATCGATTTTTATATCCTGATGATTGGCATATTCAAGTAAATCGACAATATTGCCGGCATATGCGATCGAGCGTGGTTTTCCTTTTAATATATACTTATCTGCGAGTTCAAATGCTTCTTCACATGTATAGGCGACCTCATCGATCCAACCCTGACTGTGACGCGTTTTTATGCGTGAAGGATCGACTTCCGCAATGATGCCTACACCTTTGGCAATGACGATTGCTTTTCCCTGTGCACCACTCATACCGCCTAAACCGGAAGAAACAAACAGCTTGCCGCGCAAATCATCATCTTTATCCAAACCGAGTTTTAAACGTCCGGCATTAAGCAATGTATTATATGTCCCATGCACGATGCCTTGAGGTCCGATATACATCCAGCCTCCGGCCGTCATTTGTCCGTAATTAGCGACTCCCATCGCTGCCGCATTGGCAAATATGTCCGGTTTATCAAACATACCGACCATTAATCCGTTGGTCAAAATAACGCGTGGAGCTTCTTTGTGACTGTCAAAAACACCGATAGGATGTCCGGAAGCGATAAACAATGTCTGATCATCGCGCAAGACTTTCAGGTATTCTTTGACAAGCAGATATTGCATCCAGTTTTGAAAGACACTTCCCGACTCCCCGTAAGTGACCAGTTCATATGGATATAATGCGACTTGAAAGTCAAGGTTGTTATCGATCATGACCTGGAAGGCTTTACCTTCCAAACATTCCCCTTGGTATTGTTCGATCGGTTTTCCAAATAATTTCCCTTGAGGTCTAAAGCGATATCCATAAATACGTCCGTGCTCATTTAACTCGTTGATAAATTCTTCAATGAGTTCACTATGGAATTCTTTTGGGATGTAACGTAAGGCATTGGCTATGGCTTGTACCTTTTGAGATTCGCTTAACGTGTTGGTACGTCTAGGTGCACGACGTATTCCAGGCTCAAATTCACTGTGTAAAGGCAAGCCCTCCTCAAACTTCAATTCTATGGTAAATATTTTCATGTTTCCTCCTAATCCAGGGTGCCACAGGCATCCTCAACCTTTCGGATCACTTCTCCATCAATAATCAAAGATACAGCTTTTTCAATGTCCGGATACATCACGCGATCATCATCGAGATAACTCACATTACTGCGTAAAGTATCATAGGCGATTTTCGTTCCTTTACCCAACAATTCCGGATGTCCGAAGTCAACGCCTTGCGCAGCACATAACCATTCGATTGCAATGACATGTCTGGCATTCTTAACGATTTCATATGCCTTTCTGGCTGCGATGGTGCCCATCGATACATGGTCTTCCTGATTTCCGGAAGACGGAATCGAATCGACCGAAGCTGGATGAGCGAGAATTTTATTTTCGGATACAAGTGCGGCTGCCGTATATTGCATGATCATAAATCCGGAGTTGACACCACCATACTTTGTCAAAAAGGCAGGCAGTTCACTTAAACTCGGATTGACCAGTCGTTCAATCCTGCGTTCGGATGAGTTGGCGATTTCAGCCATGGCGATACCAAGAAAATCAAAAGCCAAAGCCATCGGTTGTCCATGGAAATTCCCGCAAGAGATCACTTGATCATCATCCGCAAATATCAATGGATTGTCTGTTGCCGCGTTCATTTCTTTGTTTACTTTATCAAGGACATAATTCACGGCATCCTTGGATGCTCCGTGAATCTGAGGTAAACAGCGTAATGAGTAGGAGTCCTGTAGTTTCAATTCTCCTTGTTTGGTCATCAGTTTGCTTCCTTCCAAGATTCGCAGGAAATTACATGCTGCCAACATCTGACCGTGCTGATTGCGGGCAATGTGCACTTTGGGATCAAAGACATCAAAAACTCCTCGTAGTGCTTCAAAGGTCATGGCAGAACTGATGTCTGCCATCTTTAGCAGCTGGATGGCATCATAACATGCCAAGGCTCCGATGGCCGTGAGGACTTGAGTTCCATTGATCAAAGCCAGTCCTTCTTTGGCTTGTAAAGTGATTGGAGATAATCCGCACAAGCGTAAAGCTTCATCGGAAATCATCTTCTTCCCTTGATACATACACTCACCCTCACCCATTAAGGTCAGTACCATGTGGGATAATGGAGCTAAATCACCACTGGATCCCAAAGATCCTTTCTCCGGAATCAGGGGGATGATTTTATGATTGATGCAATCAGCCATCAGTTGTAATACGGACAAACGAATACCAGAGAGTCCTTTGACCAGCGCATTGATTCGCAATAACATGGTTGCCAAAACGATGTCTTCAGGTAAATGATTACCCACTCCACAAGCATGTGAGCGGATCAGATTGGCTTGAAGCTGTTCGATTTGATCGTCCGATATCACAATGTTGCTGAATTTACCAAATCCGGTGGTTATGCCGTAGACGACTTTTCGGTCACTGACCAGTCGCTCGACATAGTCCCGCGACTGTTGGATACCGGCATGTGTACTTGGGTCTATAAGGACGGTTGCTTGATGTCGTGCAACCGCAACGACCTGGTCGAGTGTCAGATTGCGTCCATCAATTTTTATTTGTTCCATGATTTCCCTCTACTGTTCTGTTTACTCTATTATATCAAATGATAACCGTCTCACCCAAATGAAAAAGCGCTTTACGCGCTTAATGATGGTGACCGTGGTGTTGTCCGTGATCATGATCATCTCCATGGTGATGACCGCAGTCCGTATTGGCATCGAAAAGCTTACCGGATAAAAACAGATGGACTGCCTCTTCAACGTTTCCGCTGACCCCGGAATACACCGAGATGTCAGCTTTTTGTAACAATTGCTTTGCACCTGTTCCGATTCCTCCGGCAATTACGATATTGACTCCGTGCTGCATCAACATTGCGGGCAACTGTCCGTGACTGTGTTGGGCCGGGTTGATGATTTCCTCAACTTTGCTGACTGCTTTGTCAACAATCGTAAATACCTTAAACTTTTCGCAATGACCGAAGTGTTGTGATACTTCCCCTTGCATACTGGCTACAGCGATTTTCATGTGTTTTCCTCCTTTGTTAAATGATGACGATGTCTGCGACAACTTCTAACGTCATTGTCACTATTCTCACCGGCAATTTCAATGTCTCCACCTTCGATGATCAATCTTTTACCGTTAATCAGTGCATCCGCTAATTTATGGCGTGCTGTGCCATAAATGGAAACAACTGAAGTGCGGGCAATATTCATTGAAAGAGCACATTGCTCTTGCATCAATCCTTCCAAATCGATTAAACGAATCGTCTCATACTCATCAACTGTCATGACAATGATTTCTTCGGACTCAACGTGACGGGGTAAAAATTCGGTGGCAGTTGGCATGCAGCACACCCTTCGAAACTTTCTTGGTCTTGGCATATTTCCTCATTTCTGACATATGTCATTTACCATCTCATCATACGCCTATGTATTGTTTTCGTCAATATGCTCCGGTTGAAAACTTTAATCAATCATGTATAATGTACTTAGTTATTAAGAGGTATGTATTCAATGGAGTTTGAAAGAGTCGCATTTGCTTTTATGTTGACACTGTTTGCTGGTTTGAGTACCGGCATCGGCAGTGCCATCGCATTTTTCGCAAAAAGAACCAACACCAAGTTTCTGTCAGTCAGCTTGGGGTTTTCGGCTGGTGTGATGATTTATGTGTCGATGGTCGAGATTTTTTTCAAAGCTCAGGAATCTTTGATAAGTACCTTGGGTGAACGTTTGGGTTCATGGGTCAATGTCCTCTCATTTTTCGGGGGAATGCTTTTGATTGCATTAATCGATAAATTTATCCCTTCGGCTGAAAACCCTCATGAAATCCGTAAAGTTGAAGATATCAATATCAAAGAACCTGACAAAGACAGTTTGATGCGCATGGGATTATTTACGGCATTGGCTGTCGGTATCCATAACTTTCCGGAAGGCTTAGCTACTTTTGTCTCAGCATTAAAAGATCCGAAACTTGCCATTCCCATTGCTGTGGCTATTGCAATTCACAATATTCCGGAAGGAATCGCAGTTTCAGTGCCTATATACTATGCGACCGGAAGCAAACGCAAGGCCTTCTTCTACTCGTTTCTTTCAGGTCTGTCCGAACCCGTCGGCGCGCTGGTCGGCTATCTGATTTTAATGCCGTTTATGAATGACACGATTTTTGGAATCTTGTTTGCCTCGGTTGCCGGAATCATGGTCTTTATCTCCCTGGATGAACTGTTACCCTCAGCTCAACGCTACGGCGAACATCATCTGTCGATATTCGGTATGATTGCCGGGATGGCTGTGATGGCCTTAAGTCTATTATTGTTTATCTGACCGTGGAAACACGGTTTTCTAATGAAAAAATCCGTTACCGGATTTTTTTACAAACATAGATACATGAGGTCGCATTAAGTTGCACCTTTTTTACGGAGGCAAATATCGTACTCAATTCTGAATCGATCGTACGAATAAAATTGAAGTAATCTCCGTGTTCAACCCATTCAATCAAATCGATGTACCAGCGACGTGTCTGATTAAATTCAATGAGAATGACGAGATTGTTGCTGATGCGATTCATCTCACCCAGCATCTTTAATCGCAGGTCTTTTGGTAGTCCATGAGCGACAAACGAAGCCGACACCATGTCCATTGAACTATCTTTAAAAGGCAAGTCATTGGCTACAGATGCCTGTTTAAAATCAACGGGTAATCCTTTCGTCCGTTTCTTTGCCTGCAACAACATCTTTTGCGAGCTGTCGATCCCAAAAGTTTGATAGCCGTTTTTCGCATATACGGAACACAAAGCACCGGTACCGCAACCAACATCCAGAACCTTTCTTATCGAAGATAAATCTTCAGTCTCATTCAATCGTTTCAAAGCGATTTCGTATCCTTTTCTTTGTCGATGAAAAAACCAGCCATATACATTGGCGATTTTGTCAAACAATCCGGTATGTTTATCGATGACTTCCATAATCCTCCTACAGCCAGCCATTGACAAGAATCAAGTAAACGATGACTCCAGCCGAAATGCTTAGCAATGTGTTGTTTTTAAAATGATGAACGATTGCGATGACAACCAACGACAACAGTTCATATAGACCATACGGTGATTGAGTTATTTTTGTATCTTTCAATGCATAAACCACCAGCATCCCCATGGTCGCATAGGGTAATCGTTGACCCAAATAGGTGATGACTTTGGGAATCGGTTTATGTTCAGGAAAAGCAATAAATGGTAAAAAACGGGTGAACACCGTGCCTGCAACCAACATTCCAACAGTGATAAGCATTTGATTACTGTTCATGGGATTCTCCTTTGATCGGATCGAAAATGAATATGAGTACGACGATCAAAATCATGGCCACAAGAAAAAACTGAGCACGACTTAAGATAGCCAAGGAGAATGCGGTCGCAAATACACCGATCAAAAGGTTCTTTCGGTTCTCTTTCTTTTTCCATTGATTCAAAAATAATACGAAAAACAGTGCGGTCAATACAAAATCCAATCCGATGATATCATCGGGTATCCAGGCTCCCAGCAGATGTCCGCTAAAACAAGCCAACTGCCAATAACTGTAACAAAGCAGATTGACGAAAAAGTAATACCATCCTGAATCAACGTCCTCACTCGGTTGTGATGCCACATTGATGGAAAAAGCCTCATCTGCCAACGAGAAAATCATAAAGTTCTTCTTAACTCCAATATTTCGATACTTGCCTAACAAAGCTACTCCATAAAATATATGACGGATATTGACCAGTAAGGCCAAAAGCAGAGCCGCAATCGGATTAAAGGCAGATGTGAGCAAGGTTATCGAAGCAAATTGAAGTGCCCCCGCAAAAACAGCGGAGCTGATCAGCACTGTCCACATAATAGAAAATCCCTGATTACTCATTAAAAGCCCGTAGGCAACACCTAAAAACAAATAGCCGGTCAGTACCGGTAAGGTTAAGGGAAATGCGGCTTTCAGTGCTTTCAATTTCATGGATGTCCTCACGATTGTTCATACATTACCAAAATATCACATAGGTTTCAAGATGAAAAAAGAAATCTCGCGATTTCTTTATCATCTTTGTCATTTTAGTCGAAGAATCATTACGCGCAAAACCCAGGCACAGCCGAATCCAAACAATAAATATATCGGGGTCAAAATATCGTATACACCGGTTTCAATATAAGCGAGCAACCCAGCAGCAACAAAAACCAGGGGATAAAGGCAACATTTAACCATGATGACCGGGGTTAAAAACATCGCCCATTTATTTCCCTTACGAAGGAAAATGGCAGTCATAAACAATGGAAACACCAGAAATATCAGATCGGTCGCAAACACGACGCCGGTCGGATGTCCGGTTTGCGTAATGGCTATTGGAACGACTTGGGTAAACCAATAGGAGGCGGCCAATAAAGTCCACATTAATCCCAGCAGCATAGCAAAGCCAAACATAAAATTACTTATGGATTTAAAGGAATATCGAATATCATCAAAATGGTCAATCCGTGTCGATGAATGAATCAATCCAAATACCAGTGCGGCTGTGGAAAAAATGACCATGGCAACATATCCTAGGAAAAAAATATTGAAGGCAGCTCCATAAACATAAAATATGTAATTATAGATCAAATACCACAAACCACCCAACCATATCAATAAATCAACAATGTGCGACCGGTCAGTGGTTTCCATTCTCTTTACGGCTAATAAAATCATCGGAAGGGCAACCAACAATGTGACGATATCATTCCCCTTCCAAACTGCTGTAATCAATGGATTATCCTGATAAATTCCGAAAAATATTCCTCCAATACAAAGAATAGCGGAAATAACGACAGCTATAACCGTTAGCCTTTTTGCCCTACCAAGAAAGTCGAGATTCTTTACATTAACAATCATCGGTTCTATGCCCTCTATTGACAATGAATCATTGTCATCCAATTCGAACATATTCTATTCCCTATACATAAAATATACAACATTCATTTTTCATGTTAGGTATTATTCCTATTTATTCATTTCTTCTTTTTTTTCTCAAGTTTTTCCAAATGACTTCGCAAGTTCTCGTTCAAACGATGATTTACGATTTCCTCGATTAATTCGTAAGGGATCGGTTTATCCAAATCAAACTGAACAGCACCCTTTGAATACTTCAGACCGACAAACCTGTCTTTAAACGCTTCTATTCCTTCCGGTCCGGGGTAGAAACCGATGTGATGAGCATGAGCCGCAAAATGTACGAGATTGCCGTAGTATTTATAGGTCGGCATTTGATAACTGATCGTCTCTTGCGTTTGTGGTGCTATCCTTTGGATAAATGTTCGTATCTCTTTCAAAATAGCTTGAACTTCTGGTTTAAACATCAAAATGTATTCATCAACGGTTTCAATGATTTTCTTCTCCATTTTCCTCTCCTTTATTGAATAATGCGCTCATCAATGCGTCGGGTAACACTTACTGTGTACGGGGTAAAATAACGATTCCAGAATCGATATGCGGCAGGATTGATGGATTCATAATCGACTCCGCATAAATGATATCCGTGCTCCATTAACCATCGCTGAACTTCATCTAGCAACAATGAAGCAACACCCATGGAACGAGCGTTCTGCTCAACATATGCACCGGTCACATTCATGACTTTACTGTGTAACGACACGACTGTCTCGCCTTCCGGTTGAATACGAATATAACCCATGGCTTGATCCCCTTGATATGAAATCCATAAATGATGCTCAGGTTGACTCCACCAATGTGTAATGTCAGCGAGCGCATTTTCCGCAAGTCTTGGCATAAATATCGGCGAATACTTGTAATACTCATGGTGTTTTCCGTGAATCAAAGCAATATCCGCCAAATCAACCTGTGATGCTTTTTTGATGGTGACTCCGTTGATTGTGACATGAATACGTTCAGATTTACGTATGGCATCGATGCAACGCATGCCATAGCCATTCACGAAAAATTCATCGATCAAGCCTTTGTCATGAGCCAGAACCGATACTGCAAACGATAAATATCCCTGATCGACCCATGTTTTCATTGAATATTCGAGCATTTTGGTATAAATCATCCGTCGATGCTCTTTTTTTGCGGTATGACCGATCATTGGAGAAAAGACTCCCATTACAGGTCCAAAAAGCTGATTCACTGACCAACCGAGCATATATCCCACCAGTTTTTGATCACTAAATGCCATAACTCCGCTGCCATTTTCGAGTAGCTGATTGATAGAATCATCAATTAAATGTTTCATCTCTTCATCTTTTGGCAAAAAAGGCATTGAATATACTTCTTCCAAATAAGTCTGCCAAAAAAGATCGACTGCCTCCTTACAGAATGTTTTATCTGCTGCCAAGATTTCAATTTTCATGTGTTCCCCCTTTATGAATATGGATAATGACCTCTATTTGATAACTTCTGATTTAAGTGTACGGCTTTCGGTTTACCGATAGCAATGGCTTTGGGTACAAAATCAAAATCTTCGATTAATAACGAACCATTAATCATGAGTTTGTTTTCTTAATGTAATACATTTCTTATGGTCGGTATAGATGATTTGAAGATTTGCTTTTTTGGCAAGAATCTCAAATGTCCGATCCGTAAAAAATGAAATATGACTGCGATCGCGGATGTAGTGCCAATTCAAAAATTCTACATCATTATTGGTATGAAAATGTGTCATGACCGCTAATATACCATTTTCGTTCAAATGCTTAACAAATAATTCAAAATAGTGTATGGGATCTTCCAGATGTTCCAAGACTTCTGTCAACGTTATTAAGTCATAGGTCTCAGTTAGATAACTGCGCACAGGCGAGTAGAACAAATCATATATATCCACTTGATAACCATAGGTATCTTGAAGCATGGTTGCAAGTACCGGTGAGGGACCGCTGCCAAAATCCAGAGCATACTTGCCATCCGAAATATTTGGAAACACCGCTTTATCAAGGAAATTATTAAAATACTCTACATATACCGGATCATCAATTGAGTTGTGATGGTAGTCATAAATATCTTGTTGTGCTTGTGTTGAGATATGATCATCTTTATCCTTCGAAATAAAACCGCAGTGATCACAACTATGGTAAACACCGAATTTCGGATGATTGATTTGTCGGGTTGCAGTAAAACATACCTTACACAAATTATTCATATCAACTCTCCCTGTTGCCGGTCAGTCGCATCGTTTCTGCCAAAGCTTTCTCTTTTTCCGGTTGAACCTTAAATGCGACATAAAGATTACCCAACGAGAAAAACGCGGCTAAGAAGAATACCCATTGGCTACCCCATACCGACCAGACAAATCCACCGGCGATTGCTGCTACGATGGAGACCATGTGATCCAAACTGATACCCATCGACAAGGTTGAGACCACATCTTCTTCAGTAAACGCGATCGAACGAAGATATATCGACTTGACCATGCCGATTTGCATCGATAAACGATCGAGGACAAACAGCAAGTAGACGATCCAAATCGACCAGCCTTGAGACGGTAACACTTTTGAGGTAATCCCCCAAACCACAAATCCATAAATGATATAAACGCCGATGAAAGTCAAAGCATCCACATACATCATGCGCTTGATTCCGTATTTATCCATCCATTGACCGATGATGTTTAAAAAGAAAATCGATATGAATCCAACCGTGATTGCGAGCAATGCGAGGGTATCGGCTTTTTTGAGTAACAAATCAACGATGACCCACGTTCCGTAAACATAGGCCACCTGCTTCTGAACACCATGCAAAATTGTTAACATATAGAAATAGCGATATTGTTTGTGAATGACTAATTTGCTTTTTCGTGTGGACTTTTTGGTTGTTTGGATCCGTCTTATCATGATGATCGTTATGATCGAGGCAAATGCAAATGCCATCGCCGATACCAAGAAAATCCATTTGACTGATGTTGCAAACGAGAAGAATCCGTAACGGAACCCGAAGAATACCAATAAAGCGGCGACCAGATTAAAGGCAGCACGAGTACTGAAAAACTGCCCCATACGCTTGCCGACTTGATTGGGTTCTGCCAATGACATCCCGATGGCGTCTTGTAATGGCATAAACATATGCATCCCCATCGAGTTGATAAATAGAAATATCAGCATGACCGCGAATGTTGGGGTAAACAAACCTAACACGGTAACACCGATGATCGAGAGGATTTGTGCGATAAATGCCGTCTTTAAGTCTCCTAAAAATCCCAAAGCACCGATTACAACGGCACAGAGCAGACCCGGAAGCTCACGCGGAAATTCAATCAATCCGCGTTGAAATGCAGTGATTTGATACACTTCTTTGAAATAGTTGGAGTACACGCCATCACTGAGGCCATTACCCAAAGCCACCGCGGCCACCAGCACAAAGAATAAAAATACTCCAGGCTTCATCTGCCTTATCTTCTGAGTGATCATCGTCATAAAAAGCCTCTTTCTAAAAAATCGATAGTAGTATTATCTCACTAAATCCGTCATATCGAGAATGAAATTCCAGGTTTTTTCGATGATTTCATTAATTAAAACCTCTATATCATTAAAATCAGGTTCACTGTTCAATGTCAGCGCAATGATTGAATCAACGCCCGGTCCTAATTCAGTCAATGAATATTTCCCTAACTCTTTGCTTCTAAGTTGATTGTGGACCGTTGATTGAATTTTCCGGTTACGCGCCACCAGCCACACTTCAAATGTATGGCTTTCGTGCATATATACGATGGAAACTCGCAAATCCATATCTGATAGTACAGAGGGCTTTACGGATATAAACGTCATATCCATAAATCCGGCATAAAGTGAACCGGATGGCGTTGTTGGATAACGACTATCCCATGTCGTTTTCAGTTGAGAAATCGTATCAATGATTCCACGATATGCTTTCTGGATGTGCCCCTCAATGAGAGACTCATTGTATTTTTTTATATGATGATTTAGATGTTTCATGATTTTCCCCTTAATTGACAAATCTATCCTATCACTGCATCATCAAAATTACCACAGTCTGTCTAAAGCTGATTAAAAATTATATGAATTGATAAGTGTTAAGAACAGTCATATACTTAAAAAAAGGAGATTGTTATGGAAATAAAAGAAATCATAAAACAGCTCTCAGTTTTGAGTAATGAGCGAACCAAAAAACATTATGTGAGCAATGGA